>JBEANH010000008.1:0-70022 GCA_041165505.1 Chloroflexota bacterium
TGGCAATCGGGATTTGTGCAATCGGGAAGTGTAAAGATTCGCTATCAACGTGCCGGGAGCGGTGCGCCATTTATTATGGCGCATGGATTTTCAGATAATGGCAATTGTTGGAAAGCATGGGCAGAGCGGAATTTTGTGGCACAGTTTGATGTGGTATTACTAGACGCCCGCAATCATGGCCAATCGGATCGTACCGAGTCACATAACGGTGGCATTGATAGAGCAGAAGACACCAAAGCACTCATTGAGCAACTTCATTTGAATAAGCCGTTTTTAATTGGGCATTCCATGGGTGCAGATATGTCGCTCCATGCTGCGACCATGTATCCAGAGTTGCTACGTGCCGTCATTCTCGAAGATCCACCCATGTGGGGTGTGCCCGCAGTACCATTGAGTGATGCCGAACGCCAAGCGAACATTGACCGCTTCGAGAAGTGGATTAGCGAGATGAAACACACGCCAGCGCCAGAATTACTCATGCGCTGTATCCGCGAGAATCCAACGTGGCGTGCCGAAGAACTCGAGGCGTGGGTGGAGTCGAAGCATGAATTTGGTGTACCAGTATCGCATCGCGACCGCTCGCAACCATGGCAAACGTTGTTCGCACAGGTAGGTGTACCAACGCTACTTATTTGTTCGGATGAACAAAAGGGTTCCATTGCACCAGCAGCTTCAGTGGCGCAGGCTCGGGCCGCATCGGCACACGTCGAAGTTGCCCATATTCGCAATGCTGGTCATTGTATCCGGCGTGAAGCGCCAGACGCGTTTACGGCATTGGTACGCGAATATTTGCGACGCCATTAGGCGCATAGCATCACACGAAAGAAGGAAATAATGACGTTGACGTGGCAAGATGGCATGATCGATGCGGCTGGCGTGCAAATCGCGTATCAGCGTCTGGGAAAAGGCGCTCCCGTTATTTTTTTGCATGGCATGACAGATAGTGGCGCATGCTGGAAGCTACTTGCGGACAGCCTTGCGTCAGACTACGATGTCGTCCTCGTGGATGCGCGTGGGCATGGCCGTTCACACAAACCGGACCGTCACTATATGCCTGTTGACCATGCCCAAGACGTGGCACAGCTGATTTCCCAACTTGGATTAGTTAAACCACTCGTGGTCGGTCATTCAATGGGTGCGATGACGGCGTTGGCTCTGGCTGCGCAACACGCATCATTGATACAGGCAGTGGTGCTCGAGGATCCGCCGTTGGATGGTCTCGGTAGTGCACGTGATGCGCAAGAGCTTGCAGCCTGGTCTGCGGGTGTCTATGCTTGGATTGATAGTATGCAAACGCTGTCATGCGAGCAACTCGTCATGCAGTGCATCCACGATAATCCGACGTGGCAAGCAGGTGAACTCGTCTCATGGGCACAGGCCAAACTCGACCTTAAAGCACGTATTCCGTGGTTTGAGCCTGAGCGCCTAGTATTGTGGCAGACGCAGGTTCGTCAATTGACTGTGCCGACATTGCTCGTACTCGGAGATCCAGCCAAGCGTGCTATTTTGACAGCGGCAGATGCAGCGCAGGTACGGGCGCAATCAACGATGATTGAAATAGCCTTTATTCGTGATGTTGGTCATTGTGTGCGTCGTGACGCTCCTGCCGCATATGAAGCTTTGATTCGCGAGTTTGCACAACGACATATATATGGAGGTGTGATGTGATGCAGTACGACTTACAAGAAGCGACCGATTTGCTCCGACAGCTTGTTGCCATCAAGAGTTATCCAGGTGCTGAGCACGATGTGCAGTACGCAATTCGTGATTGGTTCAATGCCCAAGGAATCATTGCCGAAGTATGGCCGACCACGCAAGCGCCAAATATTGTGGTGCGCATCGAAAATGGTGCTGGTCCGACATTTATGCTGAATGGTCATACTGATACCGTGTTGGCGGCGGATGGCTGGGAATGCGACCCATGGCAAGGCAAAATTGAAGGTGACATCATGTACGGCCTGGGTGCCTGCGACATGAAGTGTGGTGTGGTAGCAAACATGTTGGTCACCAGAGAATTTGCGCGCCATCGTGATCAATGGCAGGGTACGTTGATTTGTAGTGTGGTTGTAGACGAAGAAGCCTATTCACTGGGTGCCAATACGTTGATTGCGCAGGGGATTAAAGCGGACTACTGCATTGTGACCGAATCCCTGAGTAACATTGAGCTTGGTGCAACAGGCAAGATTCTCATCAAGGCGGATGTTATTGGCAAAGCTGCACATGGCTTTATGCCGTGGCAGGGCATCAATGCGGCGAGCGAAGCAGCTCGCTTTGTGGTGGGCGTAGATGCACTCCCGCTTGGCGAACACCCACGTATTCCCGCATCACAGTCAATACTATCGTTCCTGAGTGGCAGTGCGCAATATGTGGTAACCATTCCGGAGCGTGCCGAGGTGCTGGTGTCACGCCAAATTGTGCCAGGTGAAACAAACGAAACGGTTCTCGCGCAAATGCGTGATACGGTTACGGCGTTGAATTCTCCGGCACGTATCGAGCTTACGACCCCGCCACCGTACTATCCGCCATTCGAACTCCCGCGTGAGCATCCACTAGTGCAGGCGACGCAACGCGCATTTACTGCGGTGCATGGTCGTCCCGCAGAGTACATCTATTCGACGGGTGTCAGTGATGCCAATCTGTTTGCCGAGTTGGCACACATCCCAACCATTTTGGTGGGGTGCACCGGTGGCAACTTTCATCAGTGCCAAGAATGGGTGAATTTACCGTCAATGGTCGCATTGTGTGACCTTTGTACGCAAGTCATCTGTGAGCTGTTGCCAGTCCCGGCGTGATGGATGTGAAGTCAGACCCCCTCCGACATCCACGTCAGGATGTCGGAGGGGGTTGTGTGTATGCGCACGTTATGCCATGAGTGGCGATACTAGGCTGGTATCGTGCCAAGTACTGGTAATTTCGTAGTCACCAGAACCGAGAGTCACCACACAGGTGCCGTTGTGCAGTTGGGCGTTTGTCGGTTTTTTGCCGTCAATGCGTACCGATTTGAGGTCGTTGCACGGGATGTGCACGTCAGCAAGACATCCTGCGGGAATGCTCACATCGAGTTGCAACAAACTGCCCTTGTGCTTCCAGGCCGATTTGTAGGTGCCGAATTGTGACTGATAGCTGCCACGGGCGGTTGTCAGCCCACCGCCGGGTTGTGGTGCGATTTGTGCGTGGCGGAATCCGGGCCGGTCAGGATGGTCGCAGATGCCTACCACGGTGCGCATCATCCAGTCACCCACACAACCGTATGCAAAGTGATTGAACGAGTTCATGGTGGGTGTTTGCAGACCAAACTCGTGATGGTACGAATCCCACCGTTCCCACATGGTGGTGGCTCCTTGTGTGACTGGGTAGAGCCACGACGGGAAAGACTGTTGGCGGAGCAGGCGATATGCGGTGGCCAACGCACCCCCTTTGCTCAATGCGGGAAGCAGGTGCATGGTGCCCACAAAACCCGTTGAGAGATGATTTCCACGCCGGATGATGTCGCGTACTAGCCGATCGGTGGCGTATGCGATCATTTCGGTGGGGAGCAAGTCGAGATTGATGGCCAATGCGTAGTTGGTCTGTGTTTCACCATTGAGTTGCATGTTGAGATGTACCAGATGTGGGTGGATCTGGGTGATATCACCGACTACTGCGCCTTCAGGAGAAACGTGTGCTGCAATGAATGCGGCGCGTACATCGGCGGCAAGTTTCTGATATTTCTTGGCATCGTTGTCGCGGCCAGTGGCGGCTGCCATCTGTGCCAAAAGCGTCGCATCATGCGCCCAGTAGGCGGTACCAATCAGGTCGCGGGCAGTGTGAGAGTCCATGGCAACCCAGTCGCCGTAGTCGTTGCCACGACGGTGCATCCGACGCAGATTGGGGTTGGTATCGTAGAGAAACTGCATCCATCGTTCCATGGCCGCATAGTTTTCCTCGATGAATTCCGTGTCGCCATACATGCGCCACAACGTCCAGGGGACGACCACACCGCAATCTCCCCAGGCGGGAGCACCTTCGGCTTGGACCACGATGCGTGGGGCGACATCTGGAAATGCGCCAGATTCGTGTTGACCGTCACGCACATCACGCATCCACTTGGTGAGATACGCCGCACAGTCCATTTGGTAGATGCCGGTACGCACGTAGATTTGCATGTCACCAGTCCAGCCGAGGCGCTCATCACGTTGTGGGCAATCAGTGGGTACACTCATAAAGTTGCCCCGTTGTCCCCAGCGTATGTTTTTCCAGAGTTGATTCAGTAGTGGATCACTGCATTTGAAGTCACCGGTGAGTGGCGCATCAACATGCATGACGCACCCCACAATATCCGCCGGTTTGGGTGCTTTGTCGAGCCCGCTAATCTCCACATAGCGAAACCCTTTGTAGGTGAATGTTGGATCGAGCCAGCGAGTTTCGCCATCGAGGATGAACGTATCGGTTTGTTTGGCTGCACGTAAGTTGATGGTATGGAGTGTGCCATCTGGATTCAAAATTTCGCCATAACGCATTACGAGTTTTTGCCCTTTGGTACCATGCACTTTCAGGTGCATGACTCCTGCGTATATTTGGCCGAAATCAACGATGTATACTTTTGGTTCTGGTTGGGTGATGCGTACTGCGGGGAGTGTTTCGACGATGCGTAATGGTGGTGAGGTGTCAGGGCTCATTTCCCCGTGGAATGATGCCATCTGCACTGGTTTCCAGCCACGGTCGTCGTATGCCACGGTATCCCAGCCGTGCGGCATCTTGGTGTAGTCAATGGTGGCTCCCATGTAGAAGTCTGCCGCCCTGATATGTCCGGTCTGTCCCTTCCAGCTCTGGTTACTTGTAATGGTCGCATTGCTCCCGTCGCTGTAGGTGATGTCGAGGCGACAGCGGAGGGCTGGGAAATCTCCGTAGCGTGAGAAATTGCCTTCAAAACCGAGATATCCGCAGTACCACCCATCACCGATCATCCCGGCAATGACATTCTGCCCCTTGGTGAGCAACGTTGTAACATCATACGCCTGATACATGGCGCGGTAGTTGTAGTCTGTCCACCCCGGCGTCAGGACACGGTCTCCAACAATCTGCCCGTTGATATGCATCTGGTAGAGGCCAAGTGCACTTGCATAGAGCGTTGCAGAAGCAATGGTTTTGGGGATAGTAAATCCATGGCGCACCATTGCCACGGGTTGGCTCATTTCACCGGCATCTTTGGGGGTTGGAAATGCAATCCAAGCCACACCTTCCCAGGCAGACTTGTCAATCCCGTGTTGCCAAAAGGTGATTTTGCTCCATGCGGATACCGTATCGTGTTCGTCCCAAACTCGTACCATCCAATGAGCGGTCTGGCCATCGGCGAGTGCTGGTCCGCCATAACGGACTGCAGGTGCAAGCTCTGCAACGATTTTGCCACTATCCCAGAGCAAACCGCTCCCCGATTTGAGGGCTTTGGGATCTGATGCAACGTGGATTTGATAGGCAGTTTGGCGCCGGTCATGTCCGGCGCCGGTGATACGCCAACTCAGCCGTGGTATATGCGTGTTGATGCCACGCGGTGCTTCGAGGTACTCGGTACGTAACCCGACGGGGCGTAGTGAGTGCATGGGTGCCTACTCCTTTGTAGTTGTGCGGTGCTGTACGCATTTATCCTAGCAGATTTTTTGTGCCAAACAACAACACCCCTCACACGTGACCGTGTGAGGGGTGTGAGGTGGATAGGTGCGATTATGGCTTCCGTGAATTGGCCAAATTTGCGCGGATGCGTCGCCCGCGAATGGTTGCGTGGTTGAGTACATCAATGACGCGACGTGCATCGCGCTGGGGGACACTCACGTACGAAAACGCATCATGAAGCTCAATGCTACCGATGAGGCGCCCAGGAATCTTAGCTTCATTTGCAATGGCGCCCACGATATCCCCTGGGCGGACACCTTGATCGCGGCCAATGTCAATGAAGAGGCGCACGCTGTCGCGCATCGGTGCACGTGGCGCCCCACTACTCCCACCCGAGAATGCCCGCGGTTCGTAGCTCCGTGGTGCCTGAGCACTCGTCATCGAACGCGCCAGCGGGTCGTTTGCTGGCTCTTTGAGCAAATGCCCAAAGGCAATGCGCAACGTAGCCGCCGCAATCGTGTCACTGTCGTAGTGTTCGAGGAGTTGTGCCAAGAGTGCCTTTTCGTTGCCAAGGTCATTGGCCTGAATCGTATCTGCCACTTGTTTTGCCAGACGCAAGCGTTGCCGCTTGTTGAGTTCACTTAGTGGTGGAATCGGATGCGTCGCAATGTTTGCATTTGTGGCACGCTGAATCTGCTTGAGGGTGAAGCGGTCGCGTGGTGTGACAAGTGAAATTGCGATGCCACTGCGCCCTGCACGCCCGGTGCGGCCAATGCGATGCACGTAGACTTCGGGATCGGGGGGGAGTTCGTAGTTGATGACATGCGTCACATGGTCTACGTCGAGACCACGTGCTGCCACATCAGTTGCCACGAGGATTGCACTTTGAGCCGTACGAAAGCGATGCATCACACGATCACGCTGCGTCTGCGACAATTCTCCGTGGAGTGTGTCACAGTTAAACCCACGTGACGTCAGTTTCTCGCCGAGTTGATCCACGTCGTTGCGGGTGCGACAAAAAATCATCGCAGCACCTGGCTCTTCGTACTGAAGTAGGCGAGCGAGGACTTCGAGGCGGTCATTGTGATGTGCTTCGTATGCACGTTGTTCAACGAGCTCTGCGGTACGCTGTGTGGCTGCAATGGACACACGCGCCGGATTGCTCATGTAGCGCTTTGATAAATTGAGAATTGCATCGGGCATCGTTGCCGAGTAGAGTGCGGTCTGGTGTGGTTTAGGTAACACTGCCAGAATCTGTTCTACATCTTCGATGAAACCCATGGCCAACATTTCGTCTGCTTCGTCAAGGACAATACACTTGACGTTGCCGAGTGCAATGGTACCGCGATTTATATGGTCAATCAAGCGCCCTGGTGTAGCGACAACGACGTGTGCCCCCGTTGCCAAGTACCGAAACTGACGTTCTATCGGTTGCCCACCATATATAGCCACAGTGTTGAGATTTTGGTGCTTGGCGTAGCTTTTAAACGACGCAGCAACTTGAACCGCAAGCTCTCGTGTCGGTGCGAGCACGAGTGCCTGAATGTGGCGAACGCTGATGTCAATGTTTTCAATGATTGGCAACGCATAGGCAGCGGTTTTTCCCGTGCCTGTCTGTGCTTGCGCGATGACGTCTTCACCGGCGAGCATGTGGTTAATTGAGGCGGCTTGGACTGGCGTTGGGGTGTGGTATCCGAGCGACTGCAACGTCTCGAGCAACCCGCTGCTCAGACCGAGATCCTCAAATGTCTGTGTCACACATTCCTCCTTATACGTTAACTAAGGAATTATACACGGTATTGAGGGGTCGTGCCGTCAAATATATGAGCAGGTGATGTGTATCCGTTATTCGGTGATATATTGTGCCGCGAGTTGCATGGCTGTTTCGCGGAACATCTGGATGAGCTCAGCTGGTTCGCTGACGCGACATGCACCACCGTAGCGCAACAAAATCTGGCGCGTCGTCCACAAGTTGTAGACGTCGGCAGTCACTGTCGCACTTCCGTCTTCGTGATACGTGTTTTGTTGATTGGTAAAAAACTCGGCTAAATCACGACGGCGTGCCACTTCAGGGGGCAAATGATAGACAATCCGATAGACGCGTTGTGGTGGGCGCACGAGCGGGTTGCTCCCGGGGAGCATTTTGGCACTGCGTAACACGATGCGGTCTATGCGAAACTCGGCGGTGGCGAGTGGTGGCACGTGACCTTGGGGTGTCGTAGAAAGTACGACAGCCTCGAGGTAGCCGTGACCATCACGAAAAAAGATGCTATAGGGTGCCACAATGTGTCGGCGTGCGCTGCTCACTTCAAAGTTGCTCAAGTACTCGAACTCGAGCTGTTGCTGGTTGTCTATCGCTTTGCGCACCGTGTTCAACGTCCGCTTGTCCAGTGTAGTGACTTGTCGTCCGGGATTACGCAGTAATACGGGCATCGGTAAATTGCGTTGCGTGTGACCAGGAATAAGCATTTTTACTTGACGTAACAAGTTTTGAATGTTGACAAAGGCAGCCAGCACCGAATCATCGTTGTAATTACTTTCCAGAAAGTTGAGTGCATCACGACTCTCTTGCGATAAATCCAAAATAGCAAAATCACCGACGTCCATAAGCTGATAGTGCCCTGTTTTGCGATTCATGCGGATTTTGCAGTTGTATTCGTGCTTGAGCGCGTTTAAATCGTGCTTGAGCGCAATCTCCTGATTGTCAGGATACCCGTCGTGATTGAGGTGCTGGTTGACGACGCTGAGGAGCATTTCGCTACTACTTTCCTCACGGAAAAGTTGTCGGAAAATTATCAGGCGACGGCGGAAGATCAACGTGGAACTCCGGCGTAATCCGGCACGGCGTGGTGACATCGTATGCTCCTTATTCGGTGTCAATCGGCCATTGTTCAGTACGTGCAATTTGTGTCAGGCCAGTCAGAATTTGGCGTAACTGGATAATCAGGTGTGTCACTTTTTGGGCAGCATCAGCATCAGTGTCAATTAATTGTTGAATTTGTCCATCCGAATATGCACGGAGTAACCGGTCGGTATCGCTGACAAGTTGGTCGAGCGATCGAATGCGCACTTGTCGTGGTCGTATTTCGCTCGGCGTATGCACCTCGTCGATGAATGCGTTGTGCTCGGTGGCACGAGGTGGCGAATCGGTCGCGTACGAATCCGAGACCAGTGGTGTACCCCCTTTGGATGTGATATCGCCTGATGCGGGTTGTTCGTCGTCGAATTCGGGACGTACCGTCTGCTTGAGGGCATGTACCGCTTGGTCGAGGTGCTGGTCGGGATTTGCCGCAAAAAAGCTTGCGAGCCGACTAAGCTCGGCAGCGGACATGCCTTCGTCTACGGCTGCCCGTGCCAACTCGAGACGTGTTTGTGCGTTGCTGATGCGCCGTAAGTGTTGTGCCTGGGTCACAGTGAGTTGGCCACTGCGCAAATAGGCTTGAATGGCTTCGTCGAGGTCGAGTAACCCCAAGTAACGACGCACTGAGCGCGGCGAAAGTCCGACCGTTTGGGCAACCATGTCGTCGAGTACGCCTTCGTCGGCATTCGGCTGAATATGGCGGAATTGTTCACGTACCCGCGCAAACGCTTTGGCTTGTTCGAGGTCATTCAGGTCTCGGCGTTGTAGGTTTTCGGTGAGTTGGCGTATGAGGTGGCGGTCGTCATCGGCAAAGAGTAAACATGGCACAGTCGCTAAACCGAGGCTGATTGCCGCACTGCGCCGCCGATGACCGTAAATGAGTTGATATGTGCTATCGCCGCGCGAAATAACGCCAAGTGGCTGGAGCATTCCCTGGTCGGCGATGGTGGCTGCTAATCCGCTCACATCACCGATTTCTTCGCGAATGCCACTGTCAACAACCACGATATCGTGCGGGTTTAATTCGATAATTTGCATAATGACCTTAATTGTGGACAAATCTCATCGCTATTACTATACCAGAAACGGTACCTGTTACCGTGCTGCAGCCCGTAGGAATTGATGATTTTGCACGGATTCGATGACCAGCATGGCTTCTTCGATGTCAGTCAAGCTCACCAATCCCAAGTATTCACCACTGCGAAACACTGCGGCGACGTGGCTCTGGTGTGTGATTAACTGACTACGTACATCATCGAGTGTGGCGGTGTGTGCCACATGGAGCACATCTCGCCGCATGAATGCAGCCACATACTCGTCCGTGGTGGATGCTTCGAGTGCGCGTAGCACATCTTCTCGTGTAATTACGCCGAGGAGCTTGTTGGCTTGCACTACTGCGTAGTCTGGTTGATACGATGTGAGAATGTGCTCGACTACCATACTGAGTCGGGCATTCGGGGCGAGCACAATCGCATTGCGATTGTATGCCATATCCACGCGCTGGGTATCGAGCAAGGTGCGTGCGCGGGTGTCGGCACGATCATGTTCGTCACTCTGCGAAATAAAGTATGCAATACACAATTGCACGATGTCTTGACTTACGAAGCCCGAGATAAGCAAGGTCAATGCAACGATACGCCTGATATACGCAGAGTAGACACTCCCATGTCGCTCTCCCACAACCATGACGATAATCGTATGGACAATTCGGCCACCGTCGAGTGGGAATGATGGTAGCACGTTAAACAACACGAGCATTAAATTGGATGTGAAGAGTGCTTCTAGACCGAGTTGGAGTGATGGAGTCGTTGTTGTATCGGGTAGCATGAACGCATGTGTGGCAAACATCGCTTGATGTGGTGTCACCACAATACTCAACACGGCAAGCATCAACAGATTAGTGACGGGACCTGCAGCTGCAATCAATAGGTCGTGCCACGGCCGTTTGGGTAGACTGGTGAGGAATGCGACTCCACCAATCGGCAACAGTAAGATTTCTTTGACAGGAATGCCAACACTCTTGGCAGCCAAGACATGCCCGATTTCGTGCAGAATGACACAGACGAATAAGAGGAGCACCATGATGACGCCAAAGCGCATGCCTTCAATGCCGTGGCTTCGCCATACCCAGAGCACATACCCGATGAGCAAGACGAATGTGATATGAATTTTGATGGCAACGCCACGGATGGAGAGCAACGTAGGAGACAAATTCATACAGACCTCAGCTACATTTCTCGGGCAACGATTCCGGTGAGGCAACCGATTGCACCAGCCGCTTTGGCGAGTTCGTCAACGGGAGTGGTGATGCAGGTGATGCCGTGTTGTTCGAACCAGCGCTGTGTGTGTGGGTTTCCGGCTGCCATGACGATTGTGCGTGGTGCAATGGTCACAAAGTTAAAGGCGGCGCCGCGGCGGACTTCATCGTTTTCGGGCAACATCGCCACATGGAAGCCACGTTCGCGGAGTGCATCCACGCCACGGTGTACGAATCGGCTAGGCCATGCGATTGCCAAGTTGCGGTCTACGATGCGGAGCATGCCCATCAGGTGCATCGAACCGAACGGTAAGTCAACTTTGATCATGCGGATACCCATGCTACCCAGGAGTTGTTCAATTTGTGCGGCTCCATCGTCGTTGGTGCGTAAACCACGTCCGACAATGGCGGTTTGTGGATCGAGCCACATCAAGTCTGCACCTTCAAACGTGCCGCGGTTGTTGATACTGCGTAAAATGGGGACACCGATATCACTCAGGCGCCGTGCAGCGACGCGTTCTTCGCCAGCACGCACCTGAGACGCTGGGCGAGCAACAATGGCCCCTTCGGGAGTCATCACAAACACGTCAGCCATGAACATTTGATTCGGAGTAGGTATGCCCGCAGGGTCAGCGTAGGTAACGGTAATACCTTGGGTACGATACACGTCGGCAAGTGCATCGTGTTGTGCTTGGGCACGTGCCAAATCGAGCGGTTCGAGCATATTTACTGCGTCTGGATTCTGTGAGGCATGGAGCTCTTCACCAGGGCGATGCAATAGCACATGTGTGAGCCGTTGGTATTCGCTATCAATGCCACACGCTCCCCATATGTGGCCGAGCTCGCCACGGAGCGAATGGGTTCTAGGCTGCCAGCCGCTCCCGCCATATGCCGACTGCGTGTGATTTGGATCAACAGAAATCATGTGCGTTTCTCCTCATTCCCTGAGCTGCTCGTCGTGAATTGCGAGTTACATTTGCAAAATGTCGTCTGTGATGGTATTATACACCTCGTTACTTGCGCTGCTAGCTCAATTGGTAGAGCAGCTGACTCTTAATCAGCGTGTTGAAGGTTCGAGTCCTTCGCGGCGCACCACTCATCCACACACTTCGGTGTGTGGTTTTTTTGTCGTTTGTCGATGGGTATCAGCGGGGACATTGACTGCAGAATTATCATTGTGTGGTATATTGGGGGTGAGCGAACCTCTATTGACCAATATCTATGACAGGAGTTGCCAATGATTCCGATTGCAGCCCCAGGAGCCATGACGGATCGTGAACGGTTCATGTTTGACACGTTCGGATACCTCGTTATTCCCGATGCCCTGAGTGCCGACGAAGTTGCTGCGGTGTTGGATGCGTCACGGCGTGCTCATGCGCAATACCCGAGTGGGGAATGGCGCCAGTTGGGGCACCTCTACGAAAGTGAACCAGCGATTGAGGCGTTGATTGATCACCCGGCACTCCTGCCCAAAATCCGCAATTTGATGGGAGATTACTTCATTTTGCAGAGCACCTGGGCCACCGTGCAACCAGCGCACACCAAAGCAGGCGGCTACCATCAAGATGGCTCCGGTGTTTACGAGTTCCGCCGTTTGTCGGGTAGCCAGACGCCGTTGATGCAGTTGCGTGTGGGCTACTATTTGACCGATCAATCCGAGGATGGCATGGGGAACATGGTCATGATTCCTGGAAGTCATAATCACATGACTCCATGGCCAAAGAATATTGTTCCCGATGAGCATGATTTACCGATTCGTGATGTGATATGCGGTAAACCGGGTACTGCTCTGTTGTTCCACCAGGGTGTCTTTCACCGGACAGGACGCAACGATCGCGATTTTGACCGCCATACAATGCACATCGTCTATGCACCACCCTGGTTGATTCCATCAGACCGTAGTCGCAATGACCAAGAATTTTTAGCACGCACTACGCCGTTACGCCGCGCACTGGTGGGTGAATGGAAGCGTCCCGAAGAGCCGTTTGGCGTCGGGTATCCACGTCCGCCATTCGCTGACTAAGGTTTGCCACGTCGTATGCCCACAGGCGACACCCTCGGCGATGCAGGTGATGCACGACGGCTATGGGTGTCGCTTCGTCATACTGGCGATGTGTGCCTAGATGTTGTTCGCCATACATTTTCAGATCCCCGTCTCAGAATCCAACACAATCGAGAGGTGCAATGATGCAACCACACACACTTCCGCGGCCGCGTATTGGCATATTTGCAATTGGGCTTGAAGCGTACTGGGCACAGTTCACCGGGCTGCGTGAGCTCCTTCTCGGCTATTACGGTGAAATCACCGCCCAGCTGGAGTCCCTCGGTGCAGACGTGGTTGGAGCAGGTTTGGTAGATACAGCGCCTGCGGCGGTAGCTGCCGGGCAGTTTTTTGCCCAACAGCAGGTTGATCTCCTCATCTGTCATACTGCCACGTATGCCACATCGTCACAGGTGTTGCCGATTGTACAGCGTGCCAACACACAAGTGCTGGTGTTGAATCTACAACCATCCGCACAACTCGATTATCCCAACACCGATACTGCGGCTTGGTTGGCAGAGTGCTCGGCATGCTGTGTTCCCGAAATTGCAAATGCGTTTCGGCGTGCCAATATTCCATTTCAAGTCGTCTCGGGTACCTTGCGTGACGATGCCCGGGCGTGGCGCCGTATCGCAGATTGGATTCGTGCAGCAGGTGCCGTTTCCGCACTGCGCAATGCGCGATTTGGTATGGTTGGCCACCCGTATCCTGGCATGCTCGACATGTACAGTGACCCCACCATGCTCCACGCACAACTCGGTTGTCATGTGGAATGGTTGGAATTCGATGAAATCGCACAAAATGCGACAAACATGACGCCTGAAGATATTGCTTCCCGTGTGCAGGCCATTCGTGCGCAGTTCGTAGAAGCCCCCGTTGGTGTGGATCGCATATCACGCCCTGTTACCGCAGATGGCTTGGCGAATGCGGCCCGTACGTCACTGGCACTCGACAAATTGGTTGCCGATTACCACCTGAATGCGATGTGCTACTACCATCGTGGCGTGCCCGGTTTACCCACAGCGGATGTAGCAGCACATCTGATTGTCGGGTGTACGATGCTCACGGGGCGTGGGGTGCCATGTGCCGGTGAAGGAGACCTCAAGACGGCAGTGGCCATGTTCATCATGGATCGCATTGGGGCAGGTGGCTCGTTCACTGAGTTTTATGCCATGGATGTTCCCGAGCAATTCGTGTTGATGGGACACGACGGCCCGGCACATCCTGCTATTAGTGATATGCCACCACTGATGCGTGCACTCAGTCTCTACCACGGCAAGGCCGGTGAAGGGATTTCAATCGAATTACGTGTCAAACATGGTCCAATTACCATTTTTGGCGTGACCCAAGATGGTCGTGGTAATTTGCGCATGCTTGTGGCAGAAGGGACTTCGATTCCTGGACCCGTATTGCAAATCGGGAATACGAACAGTAGATTGAAATTTACCAGCGATCCGGCCACATTCATGGACAATTGGTGTCAAGAAGCACCAACTCACCATGTGGCGTTGGGTATCGGTCACCATGCGACGGTGCTACAGCATGTTGCCAAGTTGCTGGGTATCGAATGCGTGGTGATGCAATGACTTCATATGCTGACGCACGTGCCCGATTAACCACTCCTGATCACGCCTTTTCACCGGCTCCTATCTGGTGGTGGAGTGGTGATACACTCAACAGCGAGCGCATTCGTTGGCAACTCGAACAATTTGCGGCTGGTGGTGTCTACAACTTGGTCATCCTGAATTTGGCACCTGCAGGTCCACTGCATGGCTCCCTTGCCGATGATCCCCCCTTTCTCTCCGAGGCATGGTGGCAGATTTTTGTGACTGCGTGTCATGATGCAAAGCGTCTTGGCATCAAGCTCTGGTTTTACGACCAAATCGGTTTCTCGGGTGCAAATCTGCAGGGACTCATCATTCGGTCACAGCCTGCGTACACCGGGCAGATGCTGGGTAGCCAACTCGTTGCGTGTGCTGGCCCGCAACAGGTAGATTTCCCAGATGGTTGTATGCCACTTGCGGCATGGGCAGTGACACCCGCAGGTCCGCCACAGCGTCTTACGATCGTTGCTGGTCGAGTGGCATCCGTGCTAACCGGTGCCCACCAAATCCGCTTGATTTATGCGGTCAACAAGGGGTTTGATTATATGAGCGTGGCCGCATGTGCGGCGTTACGCTCCATGGTACATGACGCTTTTTATCGTGAAGCAGGAGCCTTTTTTGGCGACGTGATTGTTGGTTCGTTCCAAGACGAACTCCCCTCGATGCCCACCTGGAGTCACGATTTCGCAGTCACCTTTCACGCACACTTCGGCTATGATTTGGTGGATGAGCTACTCGCCTTGTACATGGGCGACGACGCCCGAAGTCAGCAAGTGCGTATTGATTATCAGGTATGGCGTGCAACGCGTGCGGAGCACGCGTTCTTTAAACCGTTTTATGACTGGCATGCACACCACGGATTACTGTGCGGTTTTGACCAGCAAAGTCCGGCACGCATGGCCTTACCTGTGGGTGCCGTTGACGAATACGCTGACTATCTGCAGACGCATCGCTGGTATGGTGCACCAGGGAGTGATCATCACGGGAATGGCAAAATCCATTCATCGTTGGCCCATCTCTACAACCACCCGCGTTCTTGGATAGAAGCATTTCATAGCAGTGGCTGGGGTGGGACACTCGAAGAAACGTTTGATTGGTTGGTGCCGTGGATTCGTGCAGGGCTAACTTTGTATAATCCACACGCCGTCTACTACTCGACACGTGGTGGCTGGTGGGAATGGGCGCCGCCTTCTACGTGTTGGCGTCAACCGTATTGGCGGCACTACGCACCATTTGCACAGGCTATTATGCGCGTCATGGGTGTCATGGCGTTGGGTCGTCATCAGTGTGATATTGCGGTGCTTTTCCCCACGACAACCGTACAAGCACATCTGCTTGCGTCGGGTCCGTTACCTGCAGCCACACACGCAGAAACCGTGTTTGTCGAATTAACGGGTTCGATGTTCTGGAATAACCCCAAACCGGGGTTACTCGATCGCCAACGCCGTGATTTCGACATGCTCGACAACGATTCGTTGGCACGAGCCACCACACAAGATGGCGCGCTATGCGTTGCCGATGAAGCGTATCGCGTCATCATTTTGCCAGCGCTCACCCATCTACCTCCTGCATGTATTGCAACGCTCAACGCATTTGTGGCTGCGGGTGGGACCATCTGTGCGGTGTCAACGCTCCCCGCAGGGCTGGTTGCACATCCACGCGTGCATTGTGTGGACACGGTGACTGCTCTCGAGGCACAGTTAGACGCACTGCCACGCCGCATCACTGGTGATGTGCATGTCGTCGAACGCCGTATCGACGGCGGCCGTATCGTGCTCGTGACACCGACAGTTTCTGCGTCACAATTTCATTGGAACGGGCATTGGAATAGTACGCCGTACGATTTTGATGCAAATCGCTTGCCATCATCACTGCATGTGACTATTGCAGATGCGCACAGTGTCGAGCAGTGGTCGCTGACGGACGGAAAGAGCACACTTGTTGCGCCTGTGGCACCACACACGTGGGAAATATGGCTAGACGATGCGCCAATCGCACTCCTTTTTGTTCCTGATCATGCCCCTGCACTGCCCATACATGCACCTCGAAAACCAGCGTACACCCAATTTCCGCTGCAGCAGTATTGGCAGATGTCTATCGAGCCGACTGCCGATAACCGCTGGGGTGATTTTGCCTATCCTACCAGTGGGAAGTTGCTCCCGCATACGATTCGCTTCCAAGATGCGCAAGCACAGGTGCATACCCAAGGATTCGGTGTCTATGCGTGGTCGTTTGGACCATTTCCCCGTGACCACATGCCACCCCCGTGTCACCCAGCAGCAGTTGCCGCAACAGGGCTTGTCGATGAACGATGGCAACCCGTGGTTTATTCTCTCGAACGTGGGATTTTGCACGATTCACTGCACTGGGGGATGCTCGGCCCCAAGGGATACGTTCCCGAAGAATTTATGCACTTTGGGACGGTGAATGCGGGTGATGCAGTTCGCGTACGTACCACGGTACAGCTTGCGCACCCGTTCACGGGTGCATTTGTGGTTGGTGCACCTACAGCTAAATCGGTGTGGCTCGATGGTGTGGCTTATCACGAATGTGTCGCCGGCTACCAATGGTTTATTGACATAACATGGAATGCTGGTCTGCACATCATCGAATTCGAACTTGCGCCTGAACAGACACTGAATTTACGGGCATACTGGGCTTTAGTGCGGCATCCTGAGCGTTTTCGCCGACCAAATTGGATTATGCACGTGGATACACCTCAGGCAGCAACCACACTCACATTCACGCATGACATTCTTCTCGAAGACGCTGCAACGGATGTGCAGATGATGGTGATTGCCGATGTGCCGGTGCGTGTCATGATCGGTGACCGCGAAATTGGCCGCCAGGGTGGCTATGACCCATATGGCAGTACGGTGCGCGTCCAACCATATGCAATCGGTGCGTTGGCTGCTGGGCAGCACACACTCTCGGTGGTCGCACTCGATGGTGGGCGTGGGGTGTCGTTGTTGGTAGACATGCACTGTACCCACGAACATGCTCCACCAACCATGGTGATGACGGGTGCCGGTTGGCAAGTGGGACGTGGACAGTCGGCACCACAGCCAGCTCGCATTCGCCGTCGGCAATGGGTTGACCTCACCTACGATACCGATCACGCATTGTACGTGGACATGGACCCTGGCTGGCCATTAATCTGGCGGAGACCGCATCCGTTGCCACGTGCGCACTGGCTGGAAGCAACGCCCGCCGACGACACCGTACTCGCGTGTGTGCCGGATGCATATGCCGGGCAACCGCGGGAGACCACGTTGTACTGGCGTATTCCCGTGGGTGCAACCGCCATGCGCATTGCCACTACGGCGTCCATGCGTCTCTGGATTGATGACGTCGAAAGTGATCCATCCGCAGGGCTGATTCTCATCCCCGATGATGCAAAAGTAGCCATGATTCACCTGCATGCGACAGATGGAGCCGCAGGTGCAGCCATGCTCGACGCTCCGATCACCTACACCTGGAGTCGAGGCAACGTGCTGGCGCCGTTCACTTGGCAGAATCTCGGTCTTGCAGATTATGCGGGAGCAGTTACCTTTGAAACCGTATTGCACTGGATAAGCGGTGCAAGTGCTGCGCATCTGTTGCTTACAAATGTGCGCGGTAGCGTGGAAGTGTGGCTCAACGATCAGCTCCTGGGAGTGCGGGTCTGGTCACCGTATCAGTTTGACATGACGGATGTGTTGCGCCCTGGTGACAATTCCCTGCGCATCGTGGTGGCGAGCACACTGGCGCCGTATTTGGCCGGTCATAGCCCTACTCACTATGCGCCAGCACATCAGGAAATCACGGGAATACTTGGGAATGTGTATGTGCTACACACCACCAGATAGTCGAATACTATCCTCAAACGATACGAGGCATGTAGAGATGCGCCGTCATGTTGACGTAGGGAGTGTTGAAGAGAATTGCTATAATCTGTTGTGTGGTAAGGAGGAGGTTGTAATGAAAGCAGTTGTTCGAATATGGCTCATGCTGTTGCTGACAACAGCACTCATCGCATGTGGGAGCAGTGCACAGGATACCAGCGCTCCGCCGAGTGATGAAGCTACTGCTGTGACTGAGGAGATGTCGCAGGCCGATGATTCGATGACCGTAGCCGATGATGCGCAAGAAGATGGCGATGGTAATGCGGGTAACGAGTGGAACGGCGCAGATTTTAATGCAAACTTAGATGCCCTTGACAGCTACACGGCCACATTTTCCTTTGAAGATGGGAGTGGAGAGGGCAAACAGGCCTGGTCGTGGCAGCAAAGCGTCATCCGTGAACCACGTGCCATGGAAATGTACACCAATGATAAAGGGACGGAGAGTACCGCAGGTACGTATCGTTTGGTGCAAATCGGTGATAACGTCTATTCCGTTTCCAAGGATCCCGCTCAATGTATCATGGTGGTCAATCAACCGCAGAATCAAGGATTGTCTCCTGATAGTGTGATGACCGGTTTACCCTTTTCGATGACCAATGACGGTCCCGGCGAAACGATGTTTGGGCGTGACACGGACAGCTATTCGTATAGTGGTACCGATCTCGATGGCACTTCGTATGAAGCCACAGCACTCGTTGATCGAGAAAGTGGCTTCGCCTACCGCTATGAAGTCACTGGTACTCGCAAAAATGGTGATACGAGTGAGCCATTTCGTTGGAAATATGAGCTTGTGGATGTGAACTCGGTGGCCACCATTACCGTTCCTGTGGAATGTGAAAATGTGGGGCAAGGGGCAAAGTGGCCACTCCCAGAGGGTGCTACGATGACCATGCAGACCAACGAAATGATGTCGTTTGACACACCACAGCAGGTGGACGAACTCGCCGCATTCTACGACGAAGCGATGCCAGCAGCAGGATACATGCCTGCAGAAGGTGGTATGGCCACAGACACATCCGTGATGGCTAATTACACCAAAGATGGGAAAACGGTCACCATTATCATGACGTACCAGGATGGCAAGACGACGGTGATTATTACGCAGCAAGGCTGATGGTCGGGTGGTGATGGTGGTACCGGGGCACGACTATCTCGTGCCCCGGTATTTGCATATAGTCTAGGCAAGCAAGGCAGGTGTTTGGTAGATGAGCTTGCCCTGAACGCGTATTTCACAGGGCACCACGTAGGGTGTGATTTTGGCTATATTTGGTGTTATCCCGAGCCCAGGTGCAGTGGGGACGTGAATCATACCCGTGGCGTCGGGCACGATGTGCTCAATGGTCATGTCGTACGCCAACTGTTTTAGTTCCACGGGATACTCACAGATTTCATCATTGGCGATTCCCGCATATGGTTGTAACGAGGCGCTCAGTGCCAAGTTTGAGGTAAACGTATGATTGACATATGTCACCGCATGCTGTTGGGCATACTGGGCCACTTGATGCGCCGTCGAAATACCACCGATTCTCCCTGTGTCTATTTGTATATAGCCGATTTGCGCATAATCAATCATGTGTTGTGCCATGTGATAGGTATGGCAACCCTCTCCACCTGCTAGTTTCAGTGCACCGCCTCGCTGTGCCAGCGTCGCATATGATTTGAGTGCACCAGAAACGAATGGTTCTTCGAGCCATGTAACGCGACACGCATTGAGCGCAGCCAACCGGGCCTCGGCTACTGCTACATCGTCGAGCCACACCGTACCTGCGTCAACGAGGAGTACACCATCATCGCCCAATCCTTCGCGTGCCGCATATACGTGCGCTGCATCATCGGCGACACTGCCGAGTCCATATGGACCCCAGCCGAATTTAGCAGCACGAAACCCCCCATCACGGACGCGCATCGCCTTTTCAAAGGTCTCTTGAGGTGTATCGCCAAACAATTGTGATGCGTACGGTAATTTGGCGTATGCGTTTTTATACCCGAGGAGCTGATACACCGGGGTGTCACAC
The DNA here is from genome assembly GCA_041165505.1 of Chloroflexota bacterium. Classification (GTDB taxonomy): domain Bacteria; phylum Chloroflexota; class Chloroflexia; order Chloroflexales; family Roseiflexaceae; genus UBA965. The sequence goes on from JBEANH010000008.1 coordinate 20,251, forward strand.
ATTTTGCCATAAATGTCCCACAGTGCAATATCAATCCCTGATAAGGTGTGCGGCGCTTGGAGTAAATCGAGACTGTTGGCGTGCACGAGGGCGTTGATGCGATAAATGTCTCGTTTGTCGTTGAAGGGTTGTCCGAGTACGGAATCACGCACCGGTTTACATGCGCTATGCGACATCGGGCAGACCAAGCTGGCAATTGACACGAGTGGCGAGGCTTCGCATTCGCCCCAGCCGACATACGGCCCTACCTGGATGCGTACCAAGAGTGCGTCTTGGCTGCCATCGCCAATATCAAGTACCTCGGGCATTGAAAGGTAGTAGAAGTCTACGGCATCAATCTGCATACTGTACCTCGTGGTCGTTCAATTACCTGCTGTGCGCCTATCATACACGAACATTGTCTCGTTGTGACGTATGTGTGGGGAATGCACGTGATGCATCTCTGTAGTGTTGGTGCTCAGTATGCATTGACAAAAAAACGTCTCACTCGTAGGATATGCACACAACCACCATGCACAGAGGGAAGCCATGAGCAGCGTTGCCATTGATCTCGAGCAGTTACATGTGTCGTTTGAGGGCGAGTCACGTCATGTGATATGGCGTGTCAACGATGTGCACTGGGCCATGCCTGCGTCGCCACTGTGGTCGGTGCAGTGTCGTGATGAAGTATTGACTGCGCAATCCGCATCAGTGTCGTATGTCGGTGTGCAGTACCTGAGAGAACAGCCTGGCATGCAAACGGCAGTGCTCTCCTTTGTTGCGCCACGACACCAGCTCCGTATAGACTGGCATCTCCGCACCTACCAGAACACCACACTTGTAGAAGCATGGCTTGTATTAACCAATGATGGCGACAGTGTGTGTACCGTATCTGATATCGCGTCACTGGTGCTTGATTTTCCTTCGGCGTCGTACAAGCTCCTCTCATACACCGGTGGCTGGGGCAGTGAATTTGAACCACACGAGCAATGGCTGACTGGTGCGGTGCGTTTGGAAACGCGTGCAGGTCGTTCATCGCAGGGGATGCATCCGTGGTGTGCACTCTGGCGTGATAATCGTGCGCTGGTGTCGCTTGCTGTGGCATGGTCCGGTAATTGGTTGATGGCATTCAGTCAGGAAACCACAGGGGCGGTGCGGATGCGCGCTGGTCTCAACGACTGGGCGTTCTCTGTGGCGTGTGCTCCAGGTGCGCAGGTGGTATCCGCTAACGTTGTCATTGTGGCGCAGGATCATGCTGATTTGAGTAGTGCGGCGGCTACATACGCCCAAGTCGGTCGTGGCTTCTGGTATCCGCGCACTGCGTTGGCCGATGCCCTGCCTGTTGAGTGGAATCATTGGTGGACATACGAGGATCGTGCACTCTCTGAGGAGCGGTTTCGTGCCAACGTGGATACGGCCAAAGCACTGGGTATTGAAGTGTGTACACTGGACGCTGGCTGGTTTGGTCCTTCTGACCCACACACGCATTGGTACGACTATCGCGGTGATTGGCACTTGGTCAATAGCCGACGATTCCCATCGGGTATTCGCGCACTTTCGGACTATGTGCATCAGGCAGGGATGGCATTCGGTATCTGGTGCGAAATCGAAGCTGTTGGTCGCCATGCCTCGATTAACCATACGCACCCCGAAATTGTCGCACGACGCCATGGTGCATCCCTAGGGTATGTGTGCCTTGGGAGCCCCGATGGGTGGTCGTGGGCATACGCCACACTCGATCGTATCATCACCGAATACCGTGCAGACTGGATCAAGCTCGACTTCAACTTAGACCCGGGTGCGGGGTGCGATCGTACCGATCATGGTCATGGAGCTGGTGATGGATTGCTGTGTCATTACCATGGCTACTATCGGCTGCTTAGCGCAATCCGTGCCAGGCATCCGCATATAGTACTCGAAAACTGTTCATCGGGTGGATTGCGCATTGATTTGGGGATTGCGCGCCAGACGCATATGGCTTTTTTGAGTGATCCGGATTGGCCAGAGCATAGTCTGCAACTGTTTTGGGGAGCAAGCACCATGTTGGCAGCAGATGCCCTGTTGCACTGGGGATTCTGTGAATGGGGTTTTGCAGACCATCCCCAACAGACATTTGACCCGCGTGCATCAACGCTGACGCCCAGTCAACTCGACTACTACACGCATATCAGCATGTTACATCGTTTTGGTTTTTCACAGGGGTTGCCCGATTTGCCAGAGTGGGTACAGCAACGCTACGCTAAGCACATTTATGACTACAAGCATGTGGTGCGCCGTTTTGTACAGCAGGGAACAATGGTCCACCTGACCAACCAACCACGACGCAATGGTACACTCGACCGGTATGCGGGGTTCCAGTACGTCATGCCGGGTGCACGCGAGATGCTCGTTGCCCTCTTCCGTTTGCCAGGTGCCAAACCGCAACGCCGCTTTTATTTGGCAAACATCAACCCGGATGCTTTGTATGATGTGACTTGGCTCGAAACGCAACAGACCGCACGGATTGCGGGAAGCACGTTGCGTGATGGATGGTTGTTTGCAGGCGCTGTTACACCCGCTTCAACGCTAATTCTGCTCACGCAAGTGCCTAGATGATGCGTAGGGCGTGACGGCGCGGTGTCATGTTGACAGGATGCTTTTGTACTGCTATACTCGGGGCATCACTCGATTAATGAAACATATTCACATATGTGAAAATCGAGCTACACACAGGTAACAGAGAGGTTATCGATGGCTCGTTCAAGTGTGGAACCAACAACACCCAAACGAAATTGGCGTCGACGGCGTGAAGCCATAGACGCATACGTATTCATGTCGCCGGTGATTATTGGTTTATTGGTCTTCACCATTGGTCCAATCATTGTGTCATTGTTTCTCAGCTTTACCAAGTACAACTTATTGAGTGATCCCAAGTGGATTGGCATTGACAATTACACCAAAATGTACGGTGAGGAGTTGTTTTGGAAGTCGTTGTCTGTCAGTGCAATTTATTCGATTGTCAGTGTGCCAGTTGGACTAGTAGTTGCACTCTTTTTGGCGATGCTCCTCAACCGCAAAATGCGGGGCGTGTACTTTTTTCGATCTATATACTACTTGCCAACAGTCATCTCCGGCGTCGGAGTGGCCATGTTGTGGCGTTGGATATTCAACGGTCAATATGGGGTGCTTAACACGCTATTGCGTACGGTTGGAGTCAAAGGGCCAAACTGGTTACTCGATGAAAATTACGCACTTGCTGCATTGATTATTACGAGCATCTGGGGTGTCGGTGGTACCATGTTGATTTTCTTGGCTGGCTTACAGGGGATTCCGAGTGAATTGCTGGAAGCCGCAGAAATTGATGGTGCCGGACGCTGGGCACAGTTTCGCTACATCACGTTGCCGATGATTTCGCATGTTACTTTTTTTAATTTGGTGCTTGGCATCATTGGTGCATTACAAGTCTTTACCGATGCATTTGTGATTACCAACGGTGGTCCCAATAATGCCACATTATTCATTGCGGTCTATCTCTATCGTCATGCCTTCATGTATCTCAACTTTGGTTATGCGGCTGCGTTAGCATGGGTATTATTCTTGATTGTGATGCTGTTAACGTTGATGGTGTTTCGTTCTTCTCCGCTGTGGGTGTTCTATGAACGTGAACGACAGGGGCGATCATGATAGTACGACGGCGCATGACATCGCGGTCACGTAATGACCTGATAGCGACACTCTTCACGGTACTGGTGCTCACCATGGGTGCCATTGTAATCATGATTCCGTTTTTTTGGATGCTTACTACGTCGCTCAAACGTGCCGGTGATGTGTACATCAGTCCGCCGCAGTGGATTCCTGTGGATCCGCAGTTTGTCAATTACGAAACGGCAATCACTCGTTTGAACTTTGGGGTGCATGCCAGCAATACGTTTATGATTGTGGTGTTCGTGATGATAGGGACACTCTTTTCTGCATCATTTGCTGCGTATGGATTTGCGCGACTGAATGCACCAGGGCGAGATTTTATTTTCATGATTCTGCTCGGTACCTTGATGTTGCCGTGGGCGGTGACCATGGTTCCGACCTATCTGATGTTCAACGCCATGGGGTGGGTCAACACGTTTTTGCCACTCATCGTGCCAGCATTTTTTGGAAATGCGTTCTACGTGTTTCTGATGCGACAATTTTATATTACTATTCCACGTGAACTCGAAGAGTCGGCCATGATTGACGGGGCATCAATCTACCAAATCTGGTGGTACATCATGTTGCCACTCAGTGGTCCAGTGATGGCGACGATTGCCGTGTTTACCTTTGTGGCCACATACAACGACTTTTTTACACCATTGATTTATCTCAATGACGAAAGTAAACGTACCATTGCTGTGGCACTGACGTATTTCCAGGGGTCGCCACGCATTGGTCCGCAGATGCACTTATTGATGGCGGCAGTAACCATGTCCATCGTGCCGCCGATTATTCTCTTTATTCTGGCACAACGCTATTTTGTGCGCGGAATTGCCATGACGGGTATCAAGGGGTGACACCCTGGTACATAGATTGTCTACACATGACAAAGGAGTGGGTAAATGGCTACAAATGAGAAGGGTGGGCCGCTGTCACGTCGCCGCTTTCTGCGGACAATGGCCTTTGGGTCATTGGTGATGGCCTCAGGCGTGATTGCTGCCTGTGGTGGCGCTGCTCCTGCAGCAGATGCCCCAGCGGATGCGCCAGCTACTGGGGAAGTTGCCAAGTTCAAGGCCATGTATTGGAGTAATTCGCCGGTCCTCGACGAAAACTTCAAGAAGCGTGCTGACCTGTTTAATGCCAAGTTTGCAGGCAAGTATGAAGTCACCATCGAGTTGTTGCCATGGGATCAGTATTGGCCAAAGGTTGACTTGGCCTATGCGTCCAAGGAACCCATTGATGCGTACTTCTGGGATGTACAGGCCTACGGTCACTACAAGCAGGGGTTGCTGAAGAACGTGCAGGCAGATCTCGACGCTGTCGCAGATTTTGCCAATCCCGACTTGTACCCGCAAGAGCAGATGGCTGTGTGGAAGTTTGACGGTGCGAACATGTACGCCATCCCAGAAAACATCCAGAGCATGGCTCTCTTCTACAACAAAGACATCTTCGACGCAGCTGGTGTTGCATACCCCGACGAAAACACCACCTGGGATGACATCAAAGTCATCGCCGAAAAGCTCAAAAAAGTCGAAGGGGACACCGTCACACAATGGGGCTTCGACGTGGGCGACTTGGCCGTGTGGTGGGGCTCGATTTCACTGGCATGGGCACAGGGCGGCAACTACTTCGACCGTGTTGTTGAGCCCACCAAGTTCACCATGAGTTCACCCGAGGCAGTGAGTGCCTTGAAGTGGATTCAAGACATGATGTATGTCGAGAAGTTGGCTCCTGATGCTGAAACTCGCTCTGTTGTCGGTCAAGAAGTTGGCATTTTCGGTTCCAACAAAGTGGCCATGTATCCCGGCGGGACTTGGATGATTTCGAGCAATCAGCAGTTGCCATTTAAGTGGGACATGGCACCTATGCCCAAGTGGGGCGAGAACCGCGCCATGCCATACTGGTTTGGTGGCTGGGTCATCCCCAAAGACGGCAAGCAGACCGAAGCCGCTACTGCCTGGGCCATTTGGTGTGCTACCGAATACCAGCAGACCATGGCTGAAACCCGTGACTGGATTCCAGTGCGTGCGGATGCGCGTAATTCGGCGGCGTTCTTGGATGGGATGCCATCCGGGTTCCGCCAGATTTCGGACTCAATCGGCAGTGCGCGCATCGGCGACGTCTATAGCGCCAAAGTGCAGCAAATCTTGGGTGAAGTCATTTCACCCACACTCGATCAGGTGTGGAACAACAAGATTTCTGCGGAAGATGCCGGCAAGCAGATTGACGAAAAAGCCAACGCCATGTTGGCTGAAGGCTAGGTGATGTCAGCAAACCCACGGGTAGTCGTTGCGACTGCCCGTGGGTTTTTGTAGCCAGAGGAGCACAAATCATGCAGATTCAGACCGAGCGCGCGCACCACATCCGCCTGAGTAACAACGTCATGCACATGCACGTCGAATTGCAGAATGGCGTAGTCCGCTACGACCTGCAAAGCGTTGCTCCCGGGCTCGACATCCAGGCAGGGGTGATAGGCGATATGATGAGTGATGGCCAACAGGTCGTGTGGCAGTCGTTGCACCATCACGCACCACAGCAGCGCGCTGATGGATCTACATGCATCGAGCTCACGATGCGTGCGCAGACATTGGTGCTCACACACACCATTCACATGTATCCCGATCGTCCATTTGTACGCATGTATGGGCATGCGCAAAACAGCAGTACACAGGATATCACCATTACACGGTGTGCTATTTTGCACCTCGGAGTGGCACAAGCACCACTTTATCTTTTTCACGTGGATCAGTTTAGTTGGGCGTATCGGCGCGATTTCTTTACCCAGCATCAATCACAAATATGGCCGGGTCGTACGCCCATCGAAATTCGCATGGGCTCCTATCCATCCCACTATGATGGTGCAACAAGCTGTGCCTGGTTTGCGTTGCGCCCGCCGCCGCATGACCGGGATCCCGAACACCCCCACCAAGGAGATGGACTGGTGGCTGGCATCGAATTTGATGGCAAGAGCCGGATTTTGGCATCCGCCACGCCGACACAGACAAGTGTGGTGAGTCACATAGATGCGCTCAATCATCGCCTTGCCCCACAACACGTCTTTGAGATTCCCGGGCATTTTATCGGGCGTTACCATGGTGATTGGGATGAAGCCGGGTTTGTGACTCAACGCTATGCAGAGCAGTACATCCATCCCCCGCGCCCCGATGATCGGTATCCGTGGGTACAGTACAATTCGTGGAAATACGGCCAAGAAATCAACGAAGCACAGCAACTTCAGGTCATTGATGCATGCCACGATCTTGGCATCGAGGTCTTTGTCATAGACCTCGGTTGGGCACGCTGCATTGGCGACTGGCGCCCTGACCCCGTCAAATTCCCGCGCGGTCTGGCACCACTTGCAGCGCGTGCGCGCCAGTATGGCATGCGCTTTGGTGTACATGTGGCCCTTGCACAGTGCTCGCCGGATGCACCCATTGCGACTGCGCATCCCGAATGGCTCATCCACAGCTACGACGATTACTTTGGTGCGGGGATTTTGTGTTTTGGTAATGATCCGTGCCGCGATTGGATTATTGCGCAACTCTCCCGATTAATCGAAGAAGAGCAAATAGATTACATCATCCAAGATGGCGAAGACATGGTCAAATACTGCCCACGCCATGATCATACGCACGCCCCCAATGATAGTAATTATGCGAATTCTCAGCTTGGCATTGACAAGGTGATTACCCATATTCGTACGCATTACCCGCATGTTGTCATCGAAAATTGCGAAGATGGCGGCATGATGATGACGTACAAAATGGCACAAATGTATCACACGAGTATTACCGTAGACAATATTGCCACCTATGCCACTCGCCAAGGTGTGTATGGTGCGACGTACCCATTTTCACCGCGCTATAGTGTGCGCTACATGGAAGACCAGCTCAACCCGTACACCCTGCGGAGTTCGATATTTGGCGGTCCGCTGATATTCATGCAACGTGTTACCGACTGGAGCATGCAAGAAAAAGCCGATGCACGCGCGGCCATCCTGGAATACAAGCGCTTTCGCACATTGATTCGTGATGCAAAAGTGGTGCACCTGTTACCGCCACGTGCAAACGTGGATAATGTGGGGGTAGGCTGGGATGCCATCCAGGCGGTATCACTCGACCAGCGAGAAAGTGTCGTAATGGTCTATCGTGCCAAAGGCGATAGCAATGAACGGCTGATTCGGCCACGTGCGCTGTCAGCTGATGCAACCTATGCGGTGACGCTCCAAGATGCCGCACAGACGACACAACTGCGTGGTGCACAACTCATGGAGCATGGAGTACTGGTGACCCTCCCTGAATTTGCCTCGGAAATCATGGTGCTTGTGCAGGTCGAAGGAGCATGACGATGCCGGACACAGTACGCATAGATGCCGAATACACGTGGCGTGGGTTTCGGGCAGTGGTGATGGAAAATCGTCACCTACGGGCCATGTTTCTCCCCGAACTTGGTGGCAAGTTGTGGTCACTGATTGACAAACGACATGACCGCGAAATATTGTGGCATAATCCGCGTATGCTGCCGCGGAGTGCGCCGTATGGTGCAGCCTACGATGATTGGTTCTGTGGTGGCTGGGATGAACTCTTTCCCAATGATGCGCCGACGAGTCATAGTGGCGAAGTCTATCCCGATCATGGCGAATGGTGGGCGATGCCCTTCGATTGGCATGTAACGGCAACGGAATCATCGGTGAGTTTGCACCTCGTACGTAACGGTGTGGTTACCAACACGCGTGTGCAGCGCATTGTTACACTCGATGCGGACAGTACACAGCTCATCGTTGCGTATACCCTGACAAACCATAGTTACAAACCGCTCGATTATCTATGGAAACTGCATCCCGCCATGCAGATTAGTGCGTCATCTCGCATTGACATGCCGGCGACACAGGTCGTCGTAGACAGTGGATTTCGCGATCGTCTGGGTGCTGATGTGGCTGCATTTCAGTGGCCCATTGCTCCTACCTCAAAGGGCGCCGTTGACATGCGCCATGTCCCTGATGTGACGGTACGCAGTTGTGATTTCTACTACGGTATTGATCTTACTGCAGGCTGGTGCGCACTCACTGATACGGCGCGGCGCAGTGGGGCTGGCTTGGTCTTTGACCCGCACATTTTTCGTTCGGTGTGGGTGTTTGGTGCATATGGTGGGTGGCGCGATCTCTATGTCACCATCCTAGAGCCGTGTACCGGCTATCCGTACCGCCTCGAAGATGCGGTGCAGGCAGGTACTGCGAGCCGGATTGGCGCAGGTGAGACGTTGCACACCACCGTGCATCTGGCACTCTATCACGATGTCACAGGAGTATCGCATATCGGATGGGATGGCCAGGTTACGCCGGCATAGAAAGAGATTAGCGATGAAACAGGTGCAGCGCGCCATCGTTACGGGTGCTGGGAGTGGAATCGGTCGTGCAACCGCACACCTGCTCGCACAGCGTGGTCACCAGGTACTCGTCACCGATATCAACGCAGATGCAGCACAGCGCGTATGTGACGAAATCATCACCAACGGTGGCCAGGCCTATGCGCTACAGATTGATGTACGTACCGATGCTACCCACATGGTGGCGGTGGCGATGACCACCATGGGTGGAGTTGACATCCTAGTCAACAATGCGGGCGTGTTTTACCCAGCAGACTTTCTAACCACCCCGTTTGCTGAATGGCACCGCGCTGTAGATGTCATGTATCTTGGAGCATTTCATTGTAGCCAGGCGGTGGCACAACAGATGGTTGCACAGGGTGATGGTGGGCAGATTGTGAATGTGTCTTCGGTGAACGCATTCTTGGGTGCACCTGCTTCGTCGCACTACAACACGGCCAAGGGAGCCATTGACCAGTTGACACGCTGTTTGGCCGTAGAATTGGCCCCGCACCGTATTTTGGTTAACGGCGTTGCACCCGGGTTCGTCGAAACTCCAATGGCTGTTGTCAATGGCGTCAACGAGCATACGACGAGTGATTTCCACGAGTTCTACGTCAAGCGCCGGCGCATTCCGTTGGCACGGCCCGCAGAACCCGCAGAAATAGCCCACGTCATCGCTTTTTTGGCGGATGGGGCTGCAACGTATCTCACGGGACACACGATTGTGGTAGATGGCGGGTTGTCGGTCACCTTTTAGGGGCGTGATCGCCCCGTGTAGCCGAGAATCACGGACAAGGTGTGGCTTTGTCGTGTGACGAGTTCAATGAGCTCGGCACGGCGTATGTCGGTGAAGCGCATGCTCGGTACGGATATACTCAGGCCTGCACAAATTTGCCCGTGTGCATCGTAGACCGGCGCTGCTACACAACACAGCCCTGGGGTGGATTCTTGTAAGTCAATCGCGTATCCGTCGTGTCGTGCTTGGGTGATGACGTGGCGCATGGTGGCAGGCTGTGTAATCGTGTTGGAGGTTATTTGCGTTAATGTGGTGCCATCGGGGAAGAATTGTACGAGTTCGTGGTCGGTTAAATTGGCCAGTAATATTTTGCCAACTCCTGTCGCGTATGCGGGGAAGCGCTTGCCGACTGCTGAGACCATGCGGATGGTATTCGTGCCTTCTTCTTTGGCCACATACAGGACTTCACGACCGTCAAGTACGGCAAGGTGCACCGTTTCGTCACATATCCGCGCCGTGGTACGCACCACTTCCCAACCGTCGCTGACTAAACTGGTGCTTGCGATATAGGCACTGCCAAGCTCAAAAAGTGCTGGCCCGAGTCGGTAGGTGCGTTCACGCCGGCCACTGCGCAGATAGCCACGCTGTACCATCGTGTTGAGTAGTCCGTGTGTGCTACTTTTTGGGTACTTGAGGATTTCGCATAGCTCGCTCAACGATAACCCGTCAGGGTGTTTGACTAACACGCTGAAAATGTCGAGCACTCGAGCCGCTGATTTAACTTCTGGATTAGTCATGAAATTCGCACCCATGAACAGTATTCGCACTTGTGAATTTATCACAAAATGCGAATGGTGTCAAACAGGATGCCGTACGCATGCGTACGGCATCCTGTAGTAAGTTGGAATTAATTGCGCCACCAAATGTAGAAGAATGCGAACCCAACCAGCACAGCGGGAATCAGACAGCAGAACAAGTAATAGTCGTGGATCTCGGCGAACATGTTCTCCCCTAATGAGTTGTTTGCTCTGCTAGTATATCATGCACTTCTGTATCTGCTTGTTGAGATGTTGGAAAGGCATTGTTTGGTGTAATGAGAATGATGAGATAGAGTAGATGGACTGCGGGAAAGCCGTAGGAATAGACTCCTTCCACCGCATTTTTACCACTCATCAATGCCAATAAATCGGGATTTAGCGAAAAGCCCGCCCACATGACCAGTGTTATCGTAAGCAAGGTATAGCCTAGGTAGCCGAAGAGCCGTGCATGCCGCGGGAATCCGGGTGAGCTGTAGTTGACCCACCCGGCTCCTACCAACGTGTCCCAGAGGAAGCCAAATCCGACAAAAAAGATGCCCGCATACGAAAAGAATGGACTGAGGGGATTATTGAGAAAATCGAGTTGTTGCATGAAAAAACTAATCACCGTGATGCTCAGCAATTGCCGTAGGCGCAACGCTCGTGTAGATGCTTCACGCATGTTCCACAGGAGCACACCGATGCAGATGAGAAACAATATCGTGTCAGCCACGTTGGGGCGTAGTGGCTGATGGATGAATCGGTCGAGGATGAGGAGGAGTGAGCGCATGGCAGCGATGACGGCGAAATAGAGGGCGATAATCGCATGCTGTGCACGCCACATCCGCCACGCAACGATGGCTACCCCTAGCGTAATTAGGAGCTCTAGCGTGTATGTGACCATATTCGATTGTTGCGTCAATGCGTTCCACCAGCCAATAATAGTGGCATTTGTTGCCCCAGTCAGCATATTGGCTCCACCAATCGTGAAATTGAGTAGGGTAAAGAGCAACACGGGTAATATGCTCAACAGCGCTAACCAAGGTGCATATCGTGCCAGTGTTTCATCAATTCCAATAGTCATCGAGGTCGAGTGTACACGGGAGATGACCATTGCTCCGATTGCCAGGATACCCAGATAAATGCATGCAATAGCAAATTCTGCACTCGATGGGGGGCGCAAATTCGGCACTTGGAGGAGGCGTAGCACCAGTAGAAAGATGACACTCACCCCAACTTGGATGTTTGTAGCATCCATGGTGGCGATACGCCCCCATGCACCAAAGTTGATTGCTGCACGTGTCATGTTGATACCCACGTACAACATCATCGGTACTACGAGGAAACTCTGCTCTTGCATCATCAGTGCAATACCAGCCAACAACATGTTGATTCCACTTTGATTGAGGAGCGTGACATATTCTCCATGGGATACCGTTAGCATCAGTGCTTCTGCGCCGAAGATGATTATCCAGCGTATTGGACTTTCATCACGTTGGGCGCGTAACGTGGCAACACAGACCACCAGGAGCGAAAGCATACAGATGAGCGTACTCGTGGAATTGACTCCGTTGAGTGGAATCAACCAGATCAGCATCAATGAACCATGCACTATGGTCAGCGCAATGCGTATCCATCTGGCCATCGCAGTGCTAGCGTATAAAATGAGTGTCCACGCCAAACAAATGGTGATGCCGATGAGTGCGATGCTGGGGAGTGGGATGAGGACGCCATTGACATAATCATCGCTGGGGTAGGTATAGAGTGGAAATAAATGTCTGATGAATGGGCTTAAAAACATCAATACGATTCCAATGACCACAAATAGCACGCTTCCAATCGCAAGAATTTGCGATTCTCCGCGTAAGCCTGTCAACCGCAGACGGTTGGCGCGGATGTCACTCAAAATGGTCTCGTCTATGGCGTGATATGCGGCGCGAACCCCTAAGCGAATCGTTTCGGCAAAGGAAGATGGTGTCATGGTGTGGCTCCCAGTATGGTGTGCACATCAAAAGCAAGGATGTGCGCATTGCTTACGAGAAACAGCATCCCTGCGTGCGTGTTCAGTGGCAGCAATGTGCCATATGCGCTATTGCGCGAATAGTGGAACGGTGCATCACGGAGCATGGCTTTTCTATCCCCGCTAACCGCATCGTGAATGTGGAAGCGTCCATCGGCGTACACCACAATCACCGATCCATCAGCACTCACTACCACGTCTTGTGCTGGACTTTCAAGTGCGCGCTCCCACCGTACTATGCCAGCAATCGGTTCTTTGACCCAAATGTGCGTAGGCGTGCTAAGCACGAGCAAATCTTGGCTCGGATGGGAAACCAAGCGTGCACCATTCGGTAGACTTGAAATTGACGACGTGATTGTTTTCCCCGCATCTCGTGTCACGCACCCATATGCGTCTTTTTGGATGCTGATGACGCCACACCAGGCACTGTCTGTGCGTGTCTGATTGATCAACGGAATGTCGCTTATCCAGTCTAGCGATCCGTCGGCGATAGCCAATCGAAATATGCCGTTGACATATACTGCATCATCGTCAACAAATGCCGTGGTTTCATCGGGCCGAGACAAATACGGGAACGCCCATTGCTGTGTACCACTCGCTGCGTCAAACACCCGGATCATCGCTTGAGTTGCATTGTGTTGGTACACATGCACTATGTATTCTCCTGCGTATAAAAGCTGGTGAGGCGCAAGTGATGTGTGAGGCACCGACCAGCTCACGCTCCCATCTGTACGCTTGTAAGCGGTGACTTGCATGCGATCAGCGACCACAATATGTTGTGTGGTGGTGAGTAATGCATATGGAGGCAGGCTTGATGCCGATTGGAATTGTTGGCGTACGGTGCCCGCACGACCGTCAATCACGGTAATTAGTTGTGTACTCGAGGCGACTACAAGGTTACCGGCATCATCCACTGTATGTTGAGCCACCGCACCACTCGACATCGGTTCAGTGCTAGTGGCGAGGTACCAGCGTTCATTCGGATGCGCAGGTGATGTTGTTGCCGTCAATGCGAAGATGCGTCCGTTTACATCGGCAAAATACAGTGAATTGGTATCGTATTGAGGTGCTGTTGCCACGGTCAGACTATGTAATGTGGAGTCGTGTTTGGCAATCATTGCATCGAGTTGCCACGATGCGATAATCGCACCATCGAAGTCCACCATCAGGATTTGTTGCTCGCTCACGAGAATCAGTGCATCTGCGATGAATTGTGGTGGTGCAGTCACTGCTTCTGCGATGACGGCGCGCACAGTGCCATCAGTATTGAGGATCTGGACATTGACCGGAGTTGCAACAGCAAGCGCTTCATTGTGTGTGGCAACCGGCCATTGTGTACGCGCATTAATCGTATTAATCCACTGCGTATCGCCATCTGCACCTGCATATGCGGTGATGCTCCCTTCATTTCCTACCACATAGACGGTATTAGCTGCGTAATGCACATTTGCGAGCACTGATTCATCGTTTTCACTTTGCCAGACCACATCGCCTTGTGTGTTGAGTGCTGTGATGCTCCCGCTCTGACTTGCAACCACAACGTACTGTTGTTCAGGGAGATACACCGGAGCCGCAACGATGTTGGCACCGACATGGTAGCTCCATACGTGTTGACCATCAAGGCCAGCAAGGAGTGACACGTTTCCCGCAGTATCGGCAACTACAACTCCTGCGGGGGTCGCACAAGGATCTGCAACTATGGGATCACTCAATCGGCTTGACCATCGCCGCATTCCATTTGCAGAGATGCGGTGCACTTCCTTGTGGGTAGTGGCGAAAATAATGTCTCCACTATACGTATCAAACTGTGGCGCACCATAGATATCCCCTGAGACACCATATTCCCATGCAAATGAGCCATCTGTGATGCGCATTGCGGCCAAATATCCACTCGTCACGCTTCCGATGAGTAGTTGTTGAGGTTGTACAACCAGTAGCGGTGCGATTACCTTTTCGTTGTTGTCATGTACTTGCATGTTGCCGATACGCGTCAGCGTTGTGTCCTGGAATTGTGTGTGTGATGGTGGCTGCGGTGTGGTGAGCACCGCTTTGGCCATTATCACGGCATGCTCGGTGCGTAGTGCGGGTTGTGTGGGCGATGAGTCATGATTTTGGGCACGAATCTTGTCATCACACAGAACCTCGTGCCATGCAATAATATCGCGCCCCGAGATGCGCACATGGCGACAGCCTGCACTGTCACGCTCTTGAGTTGCCGTGATTGTTCCACTGCCGTCGGTGAAAAACTGGTTCCACGATTCAGGGGTGGCGCGTTGCGGTCGTACCAGAATGCGTGGCGCATATGCAACGATCTGCCCTGCGTTGACACGCCCAAGCAGATAATCACCGGTAGGAGTACGGGCGTAATACTCGCGTACTTCGAGCATACGTGCATTTTCTTCGATGCGACGTGTCAGCATGAATAGTCGTTGATCTGCAAAGGCAGGTGCGGCCACGTTTATGGAATTGGGGATGAAAATCACCGAAAGCATGTAGGGGAGCGGGGTAATTTGCCATTGTTCAACGCTTGTTTCATTTTGAAAAGTCAGCGTGTGCTGTTGAGCGATTGGGAGGATTCGGTCGAGATCGGTGCTAGATGTAGTGCTGGTATACGGCATGGTGAATGCCAGGACTACACAAGCAAAGAGCACAACAATTACCAGTGAAATTATGCGTGAGCGTCCAATACGCATATTCCCCTCTCATATCTGAATTGCGCAAACTCGTTTATACAATTATACATGATGATAGCGCAAAGATATAGAGATATCTATAAACCGCCCCACCAGCGCTCTGCGGTGGGGCGGTTTATTCGACGAAGAGTGAGTTACGGGAGGATTGAGACCAGCACGCTGACCGCCACATTAATCAGAATACTAACAACCACAGGTGAAAAATCAATTCCACTGAAGGTTGTTTTGGGGCGAACAGGCTCCAAAAGTGGCTCGGTCATGGGCTTGAGTGCCGTATTGATTTGATTGGTACCGTCCTTGTCAATCCACTGCATGATGAAGCGGATAAACAGCACAAAGGAGTACAGTTGTGCAACGAGTGCAAGAATAGCCATAACACCTCCTATGTAATACGCACTGCTGCCGTGGTATCAATGACTTCCATGAGTTCGACGAATAGACGATTCACGGGGACGGGAATACCAAATTGCTCGGCGTGGCGCACCACAGCACCATTTATCGTGGCTATCTCACTCGGGCTCCCACGGAGTACGTCTTGGAGCGTCGAAGAGCGATTGGCCGCAGTAGCACGAGCAACTGCCAAGGCATGGGTTACCGCATCGTCATACGGTAATTCAATGCCAAGCGCCTGCACCACGAGCACGGCTTCTTGCACTGCAGCGCGAGCAAGATTCTGTGCACCAGGGTGGTCTGCGATGACACCATTTGGAACGCGTAATATGCCGGTGAGCGCATTTATGGCAACATTTACGACGAGTTTTCCCCATACGACTGCATCTAAATTCGCAGAAATGTGAGCAGGCAAGCCACAGTCCACAAACGCATCCCGTAATGCAGATATCAGTGTTGGTGAGTTGGTGTCTGTGAATATTGTATCACCGATTCCAGCGTGTCGAACACGTCCTGGTTGCACAAGTGTAGCACCCAACGATGTCACCCCACGCGATACACGCTGTGCACCTAAATGATGTGCAAGTACATCTGCACCACCGATACCATTTTGCAGGGTTACACATATTCCTGACGCTTGGAGTGCCCGGTCGGCCTGTATGGCAGCCCACGCCGTTTGGTGATACTTTACGAGCACCAGGGCAACATCCGCGCCACCGACTGCAGTTGCGTCAGTGGTCGCTCGTGGGTGGCATGTAGTCTGTATGCCGTCACGTTCGCGGGTTAGGCCGTGCAGATTGATGGTATCAACCTGTTCTTGCCAATTGTCCACAACCCAGACGGCATGGTGAGTACTCAAATACGATGCCAATAGGCACCCCATTGCTCCTGCACCGATGATTGCGATGTTCACGCCTGATCCTTGAGCCGGCGTACTAACTCGGCATCTATGGGGAAACTATTATCTGCACCAGGGAATGTGCCGTTCACGACATCACGGTTGTACTGTTTCATTCCTTCCAGAATGAGATTGCCAGCCTCAGCATATCGTTTGCCAAACGGTAGACCGAAGCCGGGAAACATGCCAAACATTTCGTGGCTGACGAGTACCTGGCCGTCGCAACCGATTCCGGCGCCGATTCCGATAGTGGGGATATGCAAGCGAGCGGTAATTAATGCTGCCAAATCAGCAGGGACGGCTTCCATCAAGACGCACCAGCATCCGGCATCTTGCATGGCGAGTGCATCATCGAGAATGCGTTTGGCAGTGGCATAGTTTTGTCCACCAATCACGTTGATGCCGCCGAGACTTGCAGCAGTCTGTGGGGTGAGTCCGATGTGGCCAATAACGGCAATTCCAGCGTCCACAATAGCACGCGCGGTGGGGGCCTGTTTGCTCGTTCCTTCCAGTTTGACACAATCCATGCCTGCTTCTTTGATGAGGCGGCCCGCATTGCGGACGGCTTCTACGGGATCAGCTTGATACGACATGAATGGCATGTCGCCAACCAGCAGACAGCGCTTGGCAGTACGGCCAACGGCTTTAGCATGATGCACCATTTCATCCATGGTGACTGGTGACGTGCCACTATAGCCCAGCATGACCATGCCCACCGAATCACCAACGAGGATCATCTCAACCCCGGAATCATCAACGAGGCGGGCAAACGGGGCATCGTATGCGGTCAGCATTGCGAATTTTCGCACCCCTTTGAGTGACTGAATAAACGGAATCGTAACTTTGCTCATCATAAACTCCTGACTATGAACGATAGGTGATTGTGTAGGCTGAGTATATCATTTTGTGTGGTCGGCAAAAAAATGCATGGCCGCATGCACATAGACTTCGGCCGCACGTACTACTTCTTCGACAATCACAAATTCATCCGGCTGGTGCGGTATGCGTTTGTGCCCTGGTCCATATACAACCACTGGAACTCCTGCGTCTCGGGTAATAATCGTGCCATCCGTTGACCCTGGTACACCACCGAATTTCGCCTCTTGGTGGTATACACTTCGATGGGCATGCAGGAGTGCGTTCACGAGTGGATGCGATGATGGGATTTCTGTTGATGGTCGATCATCAACGATGTGCACGCCAAAGCGATATTGCTCGTCTTGCTGGCAAATATGCGCAATGTAAGACTCGATGCGAGCAATGATTCCTGCATGCGATACACCCGGTATCGTGCGAATGTCGAGATATGCATCACAACTGTCGGGCAGGACATTGATCTGGCTTGCATCTCCATGGATGGGGGCACGCGCCACTGTCGGACTCACGTATATCTTGCCTAACAGTGGGTGGGTGCCGTGTTGTTGTCGGAGTTCATCTTGGAGCGTCAGTACCTGTTGGAGCAATAAAATCATGCCAGTCAGCGCATTCACTCCCTCTTCGGGCATTGCACCATGTGCAACACGTCCATATGAGATAAGTTTGAGGCGTAAGGCACCTTTCTGTGCGATACAGACTTCATGTTCTTCAGGTTCACAGATAATCGCACCAGTAGCACCATTCGCATAGCCCTGCGCCACTATATCCTTGATGCCTACCATGAGCCCTTCTTCGTCTACGGGGATGAGTAACCGGATGGTTCCAGCAAATGGTGCACCTGCTTGTTGAATGGCCCGCACTGCATAGAGCATGGCTGCCACGCCCCCCTTCATGTCCGCAGTACCACGACCGTACATCTTGCCATCTATTTCGGTGGCTGCAAATGGGTCATGCGTCCATGCGTCTAGATTTCCTGGTGTAACAACGTCGGTATGGCCTTCAAATAGCAGGAGAGGACCATCGCCGTATGAACCGTGAATCTCCGCGACAATGTTGGGCCGACCTGGTTGTACATCCCACATGACTGGGTGCATTTCCCATTCGCTCAACATGTCGTAGATGAGTTGAGCCACCGCAGCTTCATTTGCACCTGCCACACCGGGCAGATACACGCTCGGTGTGCGTACGAGATCGCGCAAAAAGGCGATCATTCCGAGGCGGTCGAGTTGGGTTACAATCGTAGATGCGCTGTGTACCATGCCTATATCCCCATTAGTCTGCCAATAACGGCTCCGGTAATGGCAAATGCTGCCACTATCCCCAGTGCGAGCACGTCTTTCCGGTCCGCCTGAAGTGTGCGCCGTTTGGTGCGTCCTGCGCCACCCCTATAACAGCGTGCATTCATGGCCACAATCAGTACCTCGGCTCGACTCAACGCATTGACAAAGAGTGGAATCAACACAGGGACTAATTTGCGGGCACGGGCGATTACACCACCTTGATCGAATCGCACGCCACGTGCAACTTGGGCACGAATCAGGCGTTCAAGTTCAGTGATAAGTAGCGGTACGAATTTCAACGCGATGGTCATGGTCATGACAATTTCGTTGACAGGGAATTTGAGGCGTTTCAGTGGTTCGAGCATGATTTCGGCGCCATCCGATAAATCCATCATGGTAGTGGTAAACATGAGCATATTTATTGTATGGTATAAAATAATAACTCGACATAATATAAATAATGCATTTAGCATGCCTGCGTCACTCACGGAGAGCACCCACCATTGCCAGTAGATGTGCGTCTCGACGCCAACAGGTATGCGGTAAAACAAGATTTGGAAGGGCACAAAAAAGAGCATCGTACGGAAGAGTAGCCGATATCCGCGCAGCGTAAACCCAACAGGAATCCGCGTTGTAATCTGAATCACGAGTGCGAGGATGAGCAACGGTGCCATGCTTACGAAGCCACGTGTCATGAAGGTACAGAACATCAACAGCGCAACGCTGAGCAACTTGATGCGGGGATCAAGAGCATGGACCACAGACTTGACTTCAATATACTGGCCAAATGTCACATTACGGGCAAACTCAAACGACATGGTGTCCTCCAGTCGTTGTACCAAAGCGAGACAGTAGTGCGTTTACGAGTTCTTCAACTTGGAGTAAATTGGTCGGCATATCGGGAATAGAATGTCGGAGCACCCGTGCAATTTCGGCTGTTTCACTGAGCTCGAGGCCCATCTCATAGAGCTTTTCGGCTTCGTTCAACAGATTACGTAATGATCCATTCATCACGACGTGGCCATCATGCATGACGATTGCACGATCTGCGAGCTCTGCCAACTCATCAATCGTATTACCCACGAGTATGACCGTCATGTTGCGCTCGCTGGTGAGGCGTGCAATGAGTTGAGCCAGTTCAGTACGCCCTCGTGGATCAAGCCCTGCCACTGGTTCATCAAGAATCAGAATCTCTGGTTGCATGGCCAACACACCAGCGATTGCCACCCGGCGTTTTTGCCCACCACTCAAAGCGTAGATATACCGCAGTCGAAATGTCTGGTAGTCGAGCCCAACTGCCGTCAGGCATTCCTCAACAATAGCACGAGAGCGCTCTGGTGCATAGTTGCGTCGGCGTGGTGCAAATGATACATCTTTGCCCACGGTTTCTTCGAAGAGTTGTGTTTCTGGTTGTTGAAAAACAATACCAATGCGTTCACGTAATGCACCAATATCGTATTCTTTGGCGAAAATATCTTTACCGTCCACATATACCGTGCCGACATGTGGTGTGCGTAGACCGTTGATGCATTCAATGAGGGTACTTTTGCCGGCTTGTGTGCCACCGAGCAGTGCCACGATTTCACCTTTGCCAAAATGGCATGTGGCACCACGTAGCCCAACCGTTTGCATCGGGGTGTCTTTCATGTAGGTGAAATGCACATCGGTGATTTCCACACATGCGGGTTGTGTCGGCAGTGTGTGCGTCTCTGCAATAGCGAGTGGTCGCGTAGAATGTGTATCCGTGCGTGCGAACGTGGCCAGCGTCGCGCCCAGTTGTTGCGGTGTGAGCACTGGCTGTGTAATATTCATACCATGAGCCGCTAGGCGCATACCGAGGTCGGTCACGAGTGGCACATCGAGCCCCGCTTCGCGCAGTTCGTCTGCTCGGAGGAATATTTCTGCAGGTGTGCCGTCCATCAATACCTTGCCACCAGCCATGACAATGATGCGATCGAAATCTACCACCTCGTGCATGAAATGAGTAATATGAATCACACTCACCCCATGTTCGTTGCGCAGTTGGTGGGCAAGTTTGATGAGATTGCGAGCCAAGGGCGGTGCAATCATCGTAGTGGGTTCGTCGAGAATCAGGCAGCTGGGTTGCATGGCGAGCACTCCAGCAATAGCAACGCGTTGGCGTTCACCGCCTGAGAGGCTGCTAATTTGCGTATACGCGAGATCGAGGATTCCGAGTGATTGTAATGCGGCTGTGACACGCATCTCGATTTCGTGACGAGGCAATCCCAAATTTTCAGGCCCAAATGCAACATCATCAATTACGCGATTAGCAATAAGTTGGTCGTCGGGGCGCTGAAAAACTAACCCGACGTGACGTCGAATATCGAATGCGGTCTCTTCGGAAAGCACTGTGTCATGTACGCTGACAGTTCCACTCGTTGGCATGTGTACTGCTGCGATGAGTTTGGCTAACGTGCTTTTGCCACTGCCGTTGTGTCCGAGGAGCGCAACAAGTTCCCCTTTTTTTATGGTTAAATCAACACCGTTGAGCGCGGGAATTGCATCTTCGCGTCCAGCATTATAGGCATATGACACGTTGTGGAGTGAAATCATTGCTACAACCTTTACGCCGGCAAGACGCGACCACGTCTTGCCGGCGGTACCATTCCTCGGACTAGTAATTTCCGTCTTTGGTGTCTGTGGCAGTGGTGCGGCCAGAGCGTACCAAGTTGACGCCTTGGGCAACCAGCACCGTGATGATGGCAGCGAGCACAACCTCAACAATGGCCTGTGGCACAATCGTCGGCACTACTTCCAAGGGCAGTAACCCGAATCCAACTAATGCGCCGACCACCAGGATGGTGTTGGTCAATGTGCCGACAATACCTGCAACGGCGGCGGCCACATTTGAGTTGCCGTTGGACAATGCCTTGTACGTGTACCATGACGTCACACCGATGAGGATGCGTGGCACGACTGATACGATGGGGTTGGTAAAGAGCCCAGACGTGTCAGTAATCATGCTGTAGATACCAAAAATTAACCCAATCAACATACCCACGATTGGACCCTCGAGAATGGCGCCGATGATCACCGGGATGTGCATGATGGTCGCACTCCCACTCAAGTTGGGGACGGGAATGAAGCCGAGCTGTGTCACCCCCAACACGATTGCGATGGCGCTGAGCACCCCAGCGGTGACAATCTGCCGAACGTTGATCTGCATGGACTTGCTTCCTTTCTTCATCGAAACGAACCATGAACGAATATGGCGTCGAGTTACCTCGTTACACCCGAATCGCGGGAAATCCTCCCATTGCTGTGGCCATCAGCACACTACGTTCAATTGCTACAGAGACGACATCTGCTGCGACACTGCCGAGTTGCATGAGATTTGCTGTTGGTTTGGTGTTGGTAGATGTCGTAAAAATTACATCACCGTCATATGGTGTATGAATCGGTTTGATGGAACGTGCCAAGCCGTCTTGTGCCATTTGGGCGACTTTACGACATTCACTTTTGGAAAGTGTGGCATCTGTGGCCACTACAACGAGTGTCGTATTGCTGGTTGTAAATGTTGGCATCGGTATACCACCGCGTAGTTGTGACGCAATGTTGAAAAATGATCCGTCGGGGAGACGTGCACCTGCGATTAATTCTCCAGTTTGCTCACGATAGATGTCACCAAATGCATTATTAACTACCAAAGCTGCCACGGTGATCCCATCAGGTAACGTGATTGCATAACTCCCGATGCCACTTTTCATGGCAGTGAGCCCAGGCATTTTCCCTACGGTTGCACCAATACCTGCGCCTACGCACCCTTCTTCTGTCTCACTGGATGCATTCTCACACGCTTGGTAGCCCATGTCACTTGTGGCATATGCTAGATGGTCGCCACACCCCAAATCAAAAATGACTGCGGCTGGGACAATTGGTACTTTGGTGAGTCCGACATCGTATCCCGTATCGTGTTCACGCAACCACGACATCACGCCTGTGGCTGCCGCCAATCCAAAGGCACTGCCACCACACAGCGCAATTGCATTTACGTGTTGTACTGTACACTCTGGTGCCAACAAATCTGTTTCACGGGTGCCAGGTGCACCACCACGCACATCTACTCCAGCAGTGGTATTTGCCGGAAAAAGTACGACGGTACAGCCGGTAAAGCGGGCTGCATCATGGGCATGACCTACACGAATCCCGTTGATACGCGTCAGCATGAGGTGCCTCCATTGGCATACATCACGACTCTGTGATTCCTTGACTTTGTGTGTGTGTTGTGCCCGAATGTATCACGGATGTGAAAAAAAGTCAATCACGAACTATTTATTTATGATTGTTAAATTTTAATATAGATGTCCATAGATGTGGTGAATTAGGCGTTGCTTGGATAGTGTTGTATGCTCATTCACAATATAAAAGAAACGTGATGCATCGCTCTGCACTGTTACATTTAGTACGTTAGAAAGGCTTTAGCTGCGTTTCAGTACCATCTGCGTGTGTATTTTTTTAGTGCAATTCCGCACAATTGATTGCGGTATCGCATGGTGTGGAAATGCTAATTTCGTGTGTTTTTATTCAGTATGCTATGATACGCACATCTTTCTATAGCGAGGATTCTATGATTGCACCTGGCTCATTGAAGCAAGCGCTCCAGGAACGGCCATGCTACAACGCATTCGTCACGTTGCAAGACCCCCAAGTCATCCCATTGATGGCCAATGCCGGTTTTGATTTCCTGCTCATTGATCATGAACACATCACAATGAATCCAGCCTTGATTGCCCAAATGGTGATGGCTGCGCACACATTCGGTATTGCAGTCATCATACGAGTCCGTGAATTGTCACGAGGTGCCATCCAACACGCACTCGAAACTGGCGCCGATGGAGTGATGATTCCCATGGTTGAAAGTGCCACACAAGCGCGTCTCGCTGTGGAATGGAGCCACTACCCGCCCCACGGCACGCGTGGTCTACACACACTCACCCAAGCCTTTTTGTTGAGCCAATCGCAGGCCTATGGTTATCCACCGCCGCCTGAAGCGGCGCGCGAATATCCAGCACGTAGCAACCAGCGTACGGTGGTGGTCATTCAAATCGAGACGGCACGTGGGCTCGCCGCTCGCGAAGAAATTTGCACGGTGCCAGGTGCTGATGTGATTTTCATCGGTACATCTGATCTCAGCCAATCACTGGGTGTCGAAATGCCGAGTGCTGCGCTGACACAGGCCGTTGACCAAATCGTTATCAGTGCCCAGCAAGCACAGAAAGTTGTTGGCATCATCGGACCGTCGCGTCAGGCATTACAGCCCTACGCGGACAATGGGGTCAACTTTCTCACCGTTGGCGCCGATGGTGCCATTTTGATGCACGGGGCTCGGCAGCTCCTTACACCAGCACAGTAGCGTGCCAACAGGTTCACCACCCATTCGTTACGGTTTGGGTGGTGTGTGAGTTACACCTTTTTTGAGGATGAGCCAGTATGTGTCGCCGCTCTTGGTGATTGACGGATCACAAAAGAATGCACCTGCCTGTGCCTGTAAGATGACTTGCTCCGTTGGTGAAAATTCAAGCCCGTCACGTGATTGTCGACGAGATATCCCTTTCTCGCAGCCATACAGCCAGATCGTATCACCTTCAACAAGTGCTCCGGGGATTGCGCCACGGATCCAGCGTTCTCCGGCATCTGCGGTAAATGACAACCCGTCTTGGGATGACGCACTTCGTATGGCATCATCGCCGTTATAGTACATGCGATAGCTGCCATCTGGCAGCATGATTACATTGGGATCCCACATCTTGGCACTGGTAAAACGCACCCCTTCTTCGAGGGTGAATGTCTGTCCATTGTCGCTCGAAATGGCACTCACAATCACGTGTTCACCGCGGTCAGTTTGAATGTTGTATGCATACAGACGGATGCGGCCATCGGGCAGCAAGAGTAAGTCGGGGTCTACAAACGTGATGTTTGCTTCAGCTGCACCAGGTATGGTAATTGTCCCCTCAAGTACCCATTCTGTTGCCCCCTTGGGGAGGCGTGCCACTGCCAGCTTCTCTTGGAAGCGCGCCGGCTTGTCTTTGAACGAACACCACATTGCGAGTAACGAGCCATCCGGTAATGCGAGAATTTCTGGTACGCTGGCAGCCGTATCGAGTAATACTGGCACCTGCCATTTAATGCCATCGCTTGACGAAGTAATCCAGGTTTCGTCGTTGAAGACAAGATTTTCTTTGTTGGCTTCTGCAGGTGGATTCGGTTGCTTGCCGAGTTGCGCTGTTGCATCGTTGAAGCAGGCCTCAATGACAGCCTCCTCAGCACTATTCGCCGTATCACCCTTCTGAATCTGCGGGATACGTTCTTTGCCGATTTGGCTCGCCACACACCGGAGTTGATCGGGTGTCATCAGTGCGATACGCTCACCACTCGTAGATGGGACTACTGTGGCTGGTGTCTCTTGTCTTGTGACAGCGGCCGTCGCTTCTTGCGTCGGGATCGGCGTGTTTGGGGCGGGTGGCTGCGTGCGCGTCGGCGCCGGGAGTGCGTCTGCTGGTCGAGTGGCTTGTGGCACAGAACAACCGCTGAGTATGAAAACAACGAAAAAGAGCATCGCGATACGCATGAAGACCTCTATAGTGGGATTATCTGTGCAAATTATAGACGTTGATTCTCAAAAAGTAAATATTGATGCAATCAGAGTGTGTAATTGAGGTGTGGTATGATAAAAGCATATATTTGGCCAAAATGTAACTCTAGGAAATCCGATGCAATCCACACTACTTTCCGAACTGATGGCCTCTACACACGCCATAAAAGTGTTTTGGGACACCCTTGACACAGACGTACGTACGCACATGCTCCGTCAACTCTTTCAAAGCCGTGACCTCATTGATAAACGGAGCAAAGTGCACGCATATGACGATTTACTCGCTCAACGTCTGCGCTTTCGCATCCGATCAATCACTGAAAAACCTATTTCCTGGCGTATAGAAAAACTTCTGCTCCAATGTGATGCACAGCCACGTGTTATTCACGATATCTGTCGGCGCTATCTTACTACCATTCATGCTGAGCGCTTTCAACATATCCAGCAGATGGCAAACGGTTCGGACCCCGAACCGACCAACGGCAAATATCCACCAGAGTGGTATCTGCGCATTGTTGAGTATTTACTGAACGACGTTGCGCCACCGCTACCCTGTATGCTTGTTTTTTCGATGTTCGCAGAATGCGAAGGACGCAATGAGGCACTCAAGGACGAACGCTATCAGCGTCTCTGGGAACAGCACTGTGCGTGGGCTGCATCACGATCTGCGAATCCATCTCAACCCATTCCAGATGTGCTCGTTGTTGCAGTTCCAGAATCTGCCAAACCGGTCAAAACTGTGACGGTGCGCGCATCAGCGGTGAAGCCGCCCCCGCCAGAAAAGGTTGTCAAACCGGTGGTCCGTAGCGTGGTGCTGACACCACCTCCTCCACTCCCCGAAGCACCAGGAAACTTCACTGATCTGCAGTTCCTAATCAACCGAGCCGTCGAGGATAGTTGTGCGCACATCAAAGGTGCACTGAGTCACGAACAAATGCGCGATGCACTCGCTGAGTTGTTACGCCTCAATAGTGATACCGTGCAGTATTACTACCATTTCGGCTATTTTTTGGGGCTGTCTGAGTCTAAATTTGTGGTAGAAAAACAGCAATCCCAAGTCGCACAAGCGTGGTCATTTTTGGGTTTTATTTTGGGGAATTATCGTGCGATTGGTGAAGATGTAGCCGATGTAATTGTGCGCAATCAACCGTTGTGGCATCTCGTCCTCACGCAATTGAATGTGGCTGATCTGCATGTGGTCTATCGGTTGATTCCAGCCTTGATCGAACACAAAAGTTACGATGAAATCGCTGATATTATGACGCATATTCCCCTCCCTGGTATTCGCTTTGCCGAACATCCCGATAGTGTGGCCATGCAACTTTTCAACGTGGCCGCAGATCTGGTGCGTGGCGGTACCCATCTACCACAGGCGGATCGCATTCTACAGATTCTGATTGAGCAGCTCAGTGCAGAGGGAATGTGCGGTAATTTGTACGGTCGTTGTCTGCGGAAACGCGGCCAATTTTATCGTCGGAAGAAGCAATTCAATCAGGCTGGTGAACTCTTTCGTGCAGCCATCGCAGTGCCGGAATTCAGCGAAATCGCACAAACGCATGCAGATATTGGCATGTCCATGGCAGGGTACGCTGGGCTGGATGCGATGCTCCCTTCCGATGCCAACGACTTCCGTATCGTGACACAGGCACTCAAATTCCACAAACAGCACTTCGATGATGCCGTGGCTTGTGTTGGAGGCGATGACACCAACGCACAATTCGCATTGGGACTACTCGATTTTGGCAATGGTGATTATCAGAATGCGTTAGAGCACTTTCGCTTGGCACAAATTGGCATGGAGCGTCAACTTTCTGCGTACCGTGTACGTGATCTTTATGACTGGTTGCTCTTCCTGAAAATTCGCACCTGGTCTCAACACCTCGAACTGAGTGAAATCCCCGTGTTTCGCGATGAACTCGCACACGTGTTTATTGCGCAAACCTTCTTCCCGTTGAAACACTGGCTCCAGATATTCCGTGATGTGAGCAAAGTGGATGCGGAAACTGGGCGCAAAGTGATGTTGCATCTTTTCACGTATCGTGATGTGGATATCTACGACTTGTGTAGTATCGAAGAAGTCTTCCGGCATACATCAGAAATATGGCGCCGCTACTTTTTTGGTTCTGCGAAATATAACGCGCTGAATCGGGCAGACAAATTTGCCCATCTGACACAGGCCTGGCAAATCGTCCTGCTCTCACAAAACGCCGATGCCACCGACTTTGTGCTCGAACTTCTCGAACTCTTTGGTAGTGGGTATAGTGATTATGCGGCTCCCGTCCACAAGCTAATCATCGAATTTCTCGAAGACATTTTGCGGATGTGGGATGAAACCGACGTGCTTCATTTGCGCGTGCAACTTTTATTCATGATGGGGCAAAGCGATGAAGCACTCTCGTTGCTGGTGCAACTGTGCAACATCTACCTTGGTCGCCAAGAGGTGTCGCAGGCACGTGCCATCTATGCCTGGCTGGTACAACTCCGTTATACCGAAATCGCCCACTACGCACAGATTCTTCAGGGTCAAAAAGGCACGCAAACGACGCAGGCGCGCTGTCGTGTGCTTTACATCGGTGGTAACGAGACGCAACAGTCGTTCAAAGATGAAATTGATACAAAGCTGGCAAGTGCTCACCCGCACATCCAAGTGGAGTGGGAACTGATAGGCTGGAGTTCCAATTGGGGCGATGAAGCAGCCCGCATTGAACGCCGTATCCCCGATTTTGATTTGGTCATTCTCAGTCCCTATGTGCGTACGCTGTTTGGGCGGCAGATTCGTAAAGCGGCCAGTAACTGGCGCGCCTCGACGGGGAAAGGTCAAGGCAAAATCTATGCGGACATAGTGGCCGCAGTAGATTCGTTTCAGGCACAATGATGGCGTCATAGTGTGCCTGCCTTTGTTACAATGACGCTGTGTATCTGTTTCTGAAAGAGGGAATCAATGACGACTCGCGTATCCGGATTGTTGCAATCGTTGCATCTCAGTGAACGGAATCTTGGCACGTGTACGGGACCAGAATGGCTCGAAACCACCGGTAAGTGGATTCCAAGCTACGATCCTTCTAGCGGTGACGTTATAGCCTACGTGCAAGAATCTGATGATGCCGCCTACGAAAAAACAGTCGTTGCCGCTCAACAGGCATTTGCGACATGGCGCATGATCCCTGCGCCAAAACGTGGTGACATGATTCGCGATCTCGGCAACTTGCTCCGTGAGTACAAAGCACCACTCGGTGAGCTGGTATCGCTCGAAATGGGTAAAATACGCGCCGAAGGACTCGGTGAAGTCCAGGAAATGATTGATATCTGTGATTTTGCGGTGGGACTGAGCCGCCAGCTCTATGGTTTGACCATGCACAGCGAACGCCCACAGCATCGTATGTACGAGCAGTGGCATCCACTCGGGCCTGTGGGCATCATCACTGCGTTCAACTTCCCTGTGGCCGTCTGGAGCTGGAACGCTGCTATTGCAGCCGTATGTGGCGATACCAATATCTGGAAGCCATCTGAGCTCGTGCCACTCACCGCCATTGCCGTGCAGCATCTTGCCAATCGTGTCATGCAGATGCATGGTGTTTCAGGTATTTTCACACTGGCCATTGGTAGTGGTGCAGTGGTCGGGCAAAAGATGTCCGAGGATCCTCGTATTCCGCTGATTTCGTTCACGGGGAGCACACGGACTGGTCGTAAAGTGGCACAAACGGTAGCTGGTCGTTTCGGCAAAAGTATTCTCGAATTGGGCGGCAACAATGCGATTGTGGTCACTGCGAATGCGGACCTCGATATGACGGTTCGTGCGGTACTCTTCGGTGCAGTTGGTACTGCGGGGCAACGCTGTACTACGACCCGGCGCTTGATTGTCCACGAGAGTGTGGTAGACGCACTCTGTCAACGCTTGACCAAGGCCTATGCCAGTGTGCCAATTGGGAATCCTCTCGATGCAGGTACGCTGGTTGGGCCACTCGTCAATGACAAAGCCGTGGCCGGGATGCTCGAAGCCATTGCCCGTGCAACCGCATCCGGCGGGCGTGTGTTGGTCGGTGGTAAAGCCCGCCCCGAAATTGGCAAAAACTTCGTGGAGCCGACGATTATCCGCATGCCTCACCAAGTAGATGTGGTCTGTGAAGAAACGTTTGCGCCCATTCTCTACATCATGAGCTATCGCACCATTGAAGATGCTATTCATATGCACAACGATGTTGCACAAGGCTTGAGTAGTGCCATTTTTACCGATAGCATGCGTGAAGCCGAGCTCTTTCTGTCACATGCCGGCAGTGATTGTGGGATTGCCAATGTCAATATTGGTACGAGTGGTGCCGAAATCGGTGGCGCATTTGGTGGTGAAAAGGAAACGGGCGGTGGTCGTGAAAGTGGGAGCGATGCCTGGAAGGCGTATATGCGACGACAGACCAACACCATCAACTGGGGCAAGAGCCTGCCATTAGCCCAAGGCATTCAATTTGGTGATTAAGTGAGTGAAATACGATTGCCGGTGACGTACGCCACGTCACCGGCAATCGTTGTATTAGTCACCGATAACGCGCTGGATGACCCATACCAGCAATGGCCCGCAAATGAGTGTTGGTAAGAGTGCCGCAATCCGGATTTTGGTGATTTCCAATAGATTCAACCCGAGCCCCACCAGAATGATGCCACCGCTACACGTGGCAATCAAGACCAGCGGATTGGTGTTGGGGTCGGGAACCACTTGTGCGACTCCTCCAGCAGCGAGTGAAATCCCGCCTTGGAAGAGAAATAGTGGGAATGCCGACATCAAGATGCCAATGCCATAGCTACTTGCAAGGGCCGCCGCTGTTATGGTGTCGAGCACAGTTTTGATGATGAGTAGTTGGTTGTCGCCGTTTAAGCCGTTATTGATACTGCCGAGAATGGTCACCGGACCCACACAAAAAATCAGAAACGCAGTTAATAGTCCCTCACTGAACCGGTGATCACCCTGTTGTCCGAGGCGTTGTTGGATGAACGTACTCAACCGAGTCAACCGTGCATCGAGTTCGAGTGCCGCACCGATTCCACCCCCCACTGTGATTGCAACAAGCGCCAACACGATACCAGCGATGCCACCTACTGCGATGTCACTGAGCCCCCATGCAATCCGGATTCCGAGGAACATGGTGACCAGGCCGATTGCTGATTGCATGGTTGATGTAACCCGTGCGGGCAGTGCATTGCGAAACACGATGCCAATACAGGCTCCAATAATCACTCCAATTGCGTTGTAGATGGTGCCGTTGAGTTGTGTCCATAGCGTCATAGTTCGTACTCCGTTTCTGCTGGTACATCTATCATACGCATAAATCGGTGTATGCTCAACACGGTATCTGTATCATGAGATAGAGTGGGAATTATCGTCTAATCATATGCGGATAGGCAGTTTGGTGGTTCTGTGCTACACTCGTTGTGGCAATCAGCCATGGTCGTTACCACCATACCACGCAAATCGAGTCCATATGTGTATCACATTCGTGGCGTTGCTGCGTTGCGTGTGGTGTGGTTGGTGCAAGGTGTGAGGTAGTCGTGTCATCCGGAATAATCCAACAGCGCAATCAGAAGCAGACACTGGTTGAACAAACCGTTGATCGCGTACACACGTTGATTCTCAGTCAACAGCTCCAACCAGGGAATGCCCTACCGTCGGAGATGCGCTTGGCTGAAACACTAGGGGTAAGCCGTCCCGTGGTCCGCGAAGCGCTCCGCATTCTGGCGGGTCGTGGGATGATTACCATTGCGAATGGCCGCAATCCGATTATTAGTCCCGTCAATGCTACTGCACTCGTGCAGTTTTTTGAACGTGCCACTCAGTTAAATGCGGTTACCGTGATAGAACTCCTCGAAGTACGGCGTGGTATCGAGGTACAGAGTATCGTATTGGCCGCAGAACGACGTACCAGTGCACACATTCAACTACTACAACAGCAGTACCGTAAACTGGACGATGCACGTTTTGACTTGGCCATGTATAGCGAACTCGATGCGCAACTGCATCGAATCATTGCCATGGCAGGTCAAAACCAGATGCTGTCGTATCTGGTAGAGTCGCTGGGTGATGCCTTGCGTCAAACGAGTCTGGCAGGATTACTGCGCCGGCGGAATCAGAGCGAGCTCGATGAAGTACACCGTATCCACCACGATCTGATTGATGCAATTGTGATGCAAAATACGACGTTGGCGGCTACTACCATGGCACGTCACGTAGATGTTGCTATTGCAGCAATGACCCGTTCGCTTTCTGATACAGACAGCATGGAACAAGAATGAACGTTTGAGCGTCGTACGTGGTATTACGTTGTTTCGTAATGCTGATGGATTGACAGTATAGTGCAATTCTACTACTATACTGATAATTAACAGTTTCACTGTAAGGAAAACGGTATGATGCGTGAAGGAATTACCATCAATGAACTCTCAAAGATGGCAAATGTAACGGTCCGGACAATCAGGTTTTACACGGATGAAGGTGTTCTCGACGAACCCGCTGGTCGTGATCGCTACGCACGCTACACGAGGCGACACTATCTGCAACTCAATGTGGCGCGTGCACTCAAAGAGCGCTTTTATCCGTTACGCGTCATCCGCGATCGGATGGCATCAATGACAGAAAGTGAACTTGAGCAGCTCGGTGGACCGGTGCCCGCACATATTGAAGCTCGCTTTGCAGAAGCAGAAGAAGCCATGGCTCCCATGCATGTCTCACAAAATATTATGGCATTCCCCATCCGAGAACGAATTTCAAGTGCGTCTTTGGAGCAATGGACCCCAGAAACAGTTTCAGAAAGCATTATTTCGGATATGTCCTTGCACGAGTCAGCACTCGCCTCCCCAGACACCGCTTCTGTTGTTGATATGTCTGCACAATCATATGCAACCCCATCTGTTGTGCGGCCAGCAGCAACAGTTGGTGATGTGTGGCACCGTGTGGCAGTTGCTCCAGGCATTGAACTACATATCCGTGAAGATGCCATGCAAGAATCTGCGGGTGAGATTCGCCGTATTATTGCTTCGCTCCGCAAACGCTAGGTCGTCTTTCTGAGTACAGCGACCACCGTCTACACGGTGGTCGCTGTTTTTGTGCGTTGCTTGAACAATCCCTACGTTGATTTCGACCGTACGTTGGCAATGATACTCCCTTGTGCCAATAATGTTCCCTCTTGCGGAATGTTTAATTCATTCTGTAGCGCAGGCAGACGGATGTGTAATACCGCATCGTCCGCACTGCGATTTGGTAGCATGCATTCCGTTGGTGGGGCATCTTTTATGGCGCGCCTTGTTGGCATAGACGCCAGGTCGCTCGTAGGGGCATACCATTCGCCCGTAATCCCCCCCATCGTAGGGGCGCATACTCCGTGATTTTGGTGTAGGTATTGTTACTTGACGTTTTCTTTATCTAATCTTGACCAAACACCCCGAACGAAACTGAATGAGACACAGTCTTGTATGTGGATTCAGCAAACATGAAGGGAAATACAATGAAACTGTTTCACTGGGTTGTTGTGTGTGTGGTGCTGTGTGTGGTCGTGGTTGCAAACCAAGTATCACAAGCGTCTGCGTTCCCATTGACACGTCGGCCATTGCCGACACCAGGTGGCACGGGTGGTCAGCCGATACAGCCAACGGCAGTAGTACAAACGACGAGAATCCCATCAACTGCCAACAATCGCAATTTTGTGGTGCGGTGTGGGACAGGACAGGTCAACAATGTTGATCCAATCGTGATGCCAGGGATGCCTGCGATGAGTCATTATCATCAGTTTTTTGGGAATCGTTCAACGGACGAGAACTCAACGTTCGAAACGTTGCGTGCGAATCGTGACACGTCGTGTAACCCGCGTTCTGATGCATCCGCATACTGGGTGCCTGAGCTGTGGCTCGATGGAGTAGCGATTGCTCCCAAGCAGGTTACGGTTATCTATAGCAAAAGTGTCTCGAATCGCCTCGTACCACATCCTGCCGGTCTCAAGTTGATTGCAGGGAGTGCAAAAGCGAGTAGCGCACAAGACATCAACATCGTACACTGGACATCGTACACTGGGCATGTAGCAATAGCATGACGAATGTGGCGAGCACACCCCCTGTGTGTGGACGCGGTACAGACTTGGTCGGTGTTATTCGCTTCCCAGAGTGCTGGAACGGGGTAGACCTGGATTCCGAAGATCATAAGAGTCATGTGAGTTATGCCAGTAACGGGACATGTGCTGCAGGAACGGTTGCGGTACCACGCGTCGAAATGCAAGTGCGCTTTCCTGCACAACGTGATGTTGCGAACTTGGCACTCTCATCAGGTTCTATCTACTCGTGGCATGCCGATTTCTTCAATGCCTGGAATCAACGTGAGTTTGGTCGCTTTGTTGCGCGTATCCGCTAACCACTTGAGCCATGATGCAGCACCACTCGTGCTGCATCATGGCTCGAGGTTGTGTCCGACCATGACCGATTTTCGCCACATAATTTCCTCTGCTTGGGCATCCATGATACCTGCACGCCAGGTAATTTCGGCTTTTAATGTGGCGATTTCGTGGTGCGCTTGGCGACGATGATAGCGCATGAGTTCGTGTATTGCGGCAGGGAGTGCGGCGTCATCGGCGTTGATTTGGTGCTGGATAGCATCAAAGATTCGCTGTGATTCTGCCTCGTTGATATCTGCTAAACTCTGTGTGTAGCATGCATAGACCCCATGGTATGGAGCAGCCTGGCTAGCGAGTGTTTCGTCAGAAAACGTGTGATGTCGCTCATTTTGATTCAGAAACTGTGAGAGTTGTCTGCCGAGTGTACTTTCTGCATCTGGCAACGAGAGACCAATTAGTCCGCACACCGGTGCGAGTGCCTGTTGCCAATCAGCCACTAACTGGTCATACGAGACCACCACTCGTGGCATTCCCCGGGTGTTGCGTTCTGCGGCCAACATGTAGCGCAACCAGAGCTGGATGCCCGTAGAAAACGGCATGTGGTCTCGAGCCGTGAGCGATGCAGCAACTTCTAGTGGGTTGCGCACCATGATAATCGCACATGGGGCTATCTGTGCGTTTTGACAGGCCATCTGCCAGAGCGGTAGCATATGACAAATACGTGGGTCTTTGAGTGCTGCAACCTGGTGTGGGCTAACTGTTGTCGCCAGAAACTGGGCAATGTCGTGTTGGGCCGTCGCACTTGCGTCGCTGTGACGCACACAGATGTCGTGTGGGATGAACGGGTCATCCCACGAGTAGCCATTAGCGGCAAGCAGGGCGTCGTGGATGCGCACGGCTTCGAGTGCCTCCCAGTGCCCAGACCGGTTATGCTGCGTGTTGTGCATCAATTCGCCAGGGAGAGTGACGCCTATCATATTGAGCGCTCTGGTTACCGCCGACGTGCCACTGCGATGCATGCCCAGTACGGCCACAAAACGCGTATCATGCATACCCTCTCCTATGCCTGTAAGTACCCGTGATCACGCAACCATTCCACGATCATCAGTGCACTCGATTCAGGTGTGTGTTGCACCGTTTGAATGTGCAATTCTGGATTACGTGGTGCTTCATATGGTGCATCAATCCCAGTCATGCCGCGAATCTCCCCTGCGCGCGCCCGCCGGTACAATCCCTTGGGATCGCGTCGTTCACATTCTTCGAGTGGTGTGTCAATGAAGATTTCAATGAACTCACCTTCCACCAGGGTGCGTCGTGCACGTTCGCGTTCACTTTGAAACGGCGATATCAACGACACGATGACAATCATGCCCGCGTCGGTAAGCAGACGGGATACTTCACTGACGCGTCTGATGTTTTCGATACGGTCGGTGGCTGCAAAGCCTAGGTCGCTACTGAGTCCGTGGCGGATGTTGTCACCGTCGAGGATATACGTATGTTTGCCTTCGGCAGTAAGGGCTCGTTCGACCAGGTTTGCAATGGTTGATTTGCCGGCACCCGATAACCCGGTCAACCACAGCACACACGGTTTTTGATTCTTGAGCGCCGCTCGTGTTGATTTATCTACATCGAGTTGTTGCCACGTAATATTGCGTGACTGTGATACATCGCTCAGTATCATGCCTGCGGCGACTGTTTCGTTGCTAATGCGATCAATAAAGATGAATCCACCCATATGCCGATTCGCACTATAGAGATCATGCGGTATCGGGCTCTCGAACTGCACCACACAGACGCCGATTTCGTTCATCTCGAGCTGATCCGTGTGTGTTGCACTCATCGTGTTCACATCAATTTTGTGCGTTATCTTGGTAATCACCGCTGGTACCGTACTCGTTCCCAGTTTGCACAAGAATTGGCGCCCTGGTTGTACGGCAGTTTCATGCATCCACAGGATGTGTGCTTCTACACGGCTGGCATTCGATGTGCCGTGAGCTGTTCCGCATAGCACCGCACCGCGGCTCACATCCACTTCGCGGTCAAGCACAATGGTAACGGCTTCGCCACGATGAGCCACGCTTTTATCACCCGTAAACTGCACAATCCGAGCGACGACGGCATTCGTGCCCATCGGTTGGATTGAGATTGCGTCACCGACGTTTATACTGCCACCCACTACCGTGCCGCTAAACCCGCGAAAATCTTGATGCGGGCGATTCACCCACTGCACCGGCATGCGGAATGGTTCTTCGTAGGCGTCCGCGTTGACGTTCACATCTTCGAGAAAGGTCATGAACGTGCTACCCTGGTACCACGGCATGTTTGGACTATGGCGAAAGACATTATCGCCATTCAGCGCTGACAACGGTATTGCAGTAATACTCGTAAAGTGTAGCTTTTTGGCAAACTCACGGTACTGGGCTTCAATGGTGCGAAACACGTCTTCGCTGAACTCGACGAGATCCATTTTGTTGACTGCGAGCACCACGTGCCGGATACCGAGGAGCGATGCAATGCAGCTATGTCGGTGTGTTTGTACCAATAATCCTTTGCGTGCATCTACCAGCAATACCGCTAATTCGGCGGTGGATGCACCAGTAGCCATGTTACGCGTGTATTGCTCATGGCCGGGAGTGTCTGCCACGATGAACCGTCGTTTGGCAGTCGAAAAAAAGCGGTAGGCAACGTCTATGGTGATACCCTGTTCGCGCTCGGCTTGTAGACCATCCACGAGCAGCGATAAATCCAACGCTGCTGCATCGCCCAGTTTACGCTGGCTCTCTTTGCTGATACCGAGGAGTTGGTCTTCGTAGATGAGTTGTGCATCATACAGGAGGCGGCCGATGAGCGTTGATTTACCATCGTCCACACTCCCGCATGTCAAAAAGCGCAATAGCGTGCGCTCACTGTCGAGTGTTACGTGGCTCATTAAAAGTACCCTTCTATTTTCTTTTGTTCCATTGAGCCCGGCTTGTCATAATCAATTATACGCCCCGCACGTTCCGATGTGCGGGCACTGAGAGTCTCTTGGACGACTTCGGTAATCGTACTTGCCGTGGACTCGATGGCTGCGGTGAGCGGGTAGCACCCCAAGGTGCGGAATCGTACCATGCGCATCTCTGGTGTTTCACCTGGAGCAAGTGGGAAGCGTTCATCATCTACCATGAGAATTTGTCCATCACGAATCACCGTCGGCCGGAGCTTGGCAAAGTACAATGGCACCACGGGGATTGCTTCGCGCTTGATGTACTGCCAGATATCGAGCTCTGTCCAATTGCTGATTGGGAAGGCGCGTACACTTTCACCTGGTGTGATACGCGTGTTGAACGTCTGCCATAGTTCGGGACGTTGCCGTTTGGGGTCCCAACGGTGGTGTTGTCCACGAAACGACATAATGCGTTCTTTGGCACGTGAACGTTCTTCGTCGCGGCGGGCACCACCAATCGCACAATCAACTTTGTAGTGGTCGAGCGCTTGGCGAAGTGCCACCGTTTTGAGTTCGTCGGTATGTACGCCGGAGCCGTGACTAAAAACGCTCACTCCCCGTGCCAGTGCATCTTCGTTGCGGTGTACCAAGAGCTTCATGCCAGTTTCTGCAACGCGTTGATCACGAAACGCAATCATTTCGCGGAATTTCCAGCTGGTGTCAATATGTAAGATGGGGAATGGTGGTAATGATGGGAAGAATGCTTTTTGGGCAAGGTGCAACAATACCGACGAATCTTTGCCAATGGAATACATCATAATTGGCCGCTCAAAAGAGGCAGCCACTTCACGCAAGATATAGATACTTTCCGCTTCGAGATTTGATAAGTGGTCCATGAACTACTCCCTGCTAAATCATTGGTAGTATATCATAGGGGGTAGTTCATCACGTGAAAGAAGCCTCACAAGGAGCTGGCATGATACTGCAACGTTATCTACAGTCACAGTCAACCATCATCGTAGATGGTGCCCTGGCCACGGAAATGGAGAGTCGTGGTGCAGATTTGCACGATTCTCTGTGGTCGGCAAAATATCTCTACGAACAGCCCGAATTAATCGCAGCAGTACACCGTGATTATCTGGATGCCGGTGCAGACATCATCATTAGTGCGAGTTATCAAGCGACCATTCCTGGGTTTATGGCACGCGGTTGGAGTCACGTGCAGGCCCAGTCCATGATTTCTGATGCGGCATCCATCGCAATCCACACGCGCGATGCGTGGTGGCAACAACACGTACTCACCACATCTCGGTTGCGCCCATTAGTGGCGGGGTCCGTTGGTCCGTATGGCGCATATACTGCTGACGGTGGTGAGTATCGGGGGAACTATGGCTTGTCACCACGCACGCTGATGGACTTTCATCGTGAACGGGTTGCGTTGCTGGTTGCTGCAGGAGTTGATTTGTTGGCGTGTGAGACGATTCCTGATCTGGTCGAGGCATGTGCACTTCGTGACCTGCTGGTGGAATACCCCACAATGCCTGCATGGATTTCATTCAGTTGTCGAGGTACGACGACCTGTGCGGGGCAACAGATGCGTGACGTGGCCGAGGCGTTGCGCGATGCACCACACATTGTGGCCATCGGCATCAACTGCTCATCACCACATGATGTCCTCGGGTTGGTACACGGTCTCCGTGCCCATACCGACAAAGCCATCGTCGTATACCCAAATTCTGGTGAAACGTATGACGCCACCGATAATTCGTGGCACGGAGACGCTGCCTGCGATGCATTCGTGCAGCTCGCGCGGGCATGGCAACACGCCGGAGCATCGGTGATTGGTGGGTGTTGTCGTACGACTCCAGAAACGATACGTGCATTACGCAGTGCATTTGTTGCATAAAAAATACTCCCTGCGCAATATCGGTTGCGCAGGGAGTATCGCATTCTCTAGCGGAATGGCGGTGATGCGAGGACCCCGCCACCACCCAAATTCCAGGCTTTGTTGGGTCCTCGATCAATGTTGAAACGCGTCTCTGGCCCCAAGTTATCGTTGTAGATGTCAGCATAATTCCCGACCTGCGAGATGATTTGATACCCGAAATCGGGTGCCAAACCAAATTGGCTACCAATTTTCCCCTCGACACCGAGCAGACGACGGGCCCGTGGATCGGTGCTCGTGCTCAGGATTTCATCCACGTTCTTGCGGTCAATGCGTAGCTCCTCCGCATACATGGTGGCGTAAACCGACCAGCTGACGATGTCGTACCACTGGTCGTCACCCTCGGCGACAACCGGCCCTAGCGGTTCGCGTGAAATGCGATCGCCGAGTACGGCGTGGTCGTCCGGATTGACGAAGTTCACGCGTTGGACAGAGAGTTGACTACTATCGCTGGTGACCGCATCACACTCTTCATTGAGATATGCACGGTAGAGTTTTTCTTCGCCTTCGACTTCGACTGCTTCGAAGGTGATGCCCCGTGCAGCAAAGTCGTCTTTGAGATTGAGGAGACTAGTTGTGCCTGCGCTAGCACAGATTCGTTTGTCACGCAATGCATCTATCGTGGTAATGTTGCTTTTTTTGCGTACCAAAAATGTCTGACCATCGTGAAAGGTCGTAGGCCCAAACATCAAGCCGGCGCCATCGCGCGACGCTGTCCACGTGGTGTTGCGAATCAATACGTCCACCATTTTGGTGCGGACTGCATTAAACCGTTCGTTTGGGCCTTCGGCAGTGGTCACGGGGATATATTCGACTTTGCTCGCATCACCGAGCACAGCTGCGGCAATCACTTTGCAGAAATCAACGTCGAAGCCACTCCACTGCTTGCGAACTGCGTCATAGAGCCCGAAACCCGGTAAATCCGCATTCACACCACAACGCAAGACGCCACGTGACTGCACGGTCACGAGCGTACTTTCACCAATGTTTGTTGCGGGAGCCGATGTCTGTTCGGTAATCGCTGCAGCTGCTAGCGCTTCACTTGTTGCCGTTTCAGCCGCTGCCACGTCTGCAGTTGGTTCTACGATTGTTTCGTATTCATCATCATTTGGGGTAGCCGTCACAACAATCACCTGTGGTGCGCTCTCATTAACCAGGCTGTTGAGCGAGCCGCATGCAATGGTGAATATGCTGATTGCAATGACAATCCAAGGGACGTATCTACGCATTTGAGCGCTCCTTTACTCACGAACTAGCGCATAGAGTGCGCCAGTTGGCACAAATTCCACGGTGTACCCGGACAGCGGTTTTGTTGCCAATTCAGCAGCGAGCTGTGGTGCCACATCGGCACTAGTCACCAGTAGATCAAACGGATCTGCTATGGCTTTTTGTAGCTCGGCGAGTGAACGGTGCTGATAAAATGTCACCATCTTGCTGTCAGACGATGCTTGCGTTGAAAGTGTTTCACACTGCCATGTGTTTCCAGTGAGCTGTGCATCACATTTCCAGTCCGACATGGTATCGCTCAGCATGGTTGACACTGCGGTAATATCCGTACCCGACACATTCGGGGGCAGCGCCAATGGCTGTATCAAACGTGCCATTTCTTTGGGGACACCTGGGAGGTATGTCACTGCGATTTGCTGACTGTTCAGTGCCCGCACATTGGCGATGTACTGGCATGCAATTACCTCGGCAGGGAGGGTGTCGCAACCGGCAAACCAGCGCACATAATCGTCAGGGCGTACGGCAACGTCGTTGACTTTCCAGCGTACTGCTGGTGGGATTGAAATGGTACGTTGCCACGTTTCAAGCATCACAGTGGATGGTCGGGTCTGAATGCCAGTGGCGTCATCGTACCAGCGTGGTACGTTTGATGCAATGGTGGATGTGAAATCAGCGTCACGCGCCACAAAGAATTGATGCTGTACGAGTGGTGCCTGGTACTGCGCAAAGCGTTGGTACGCGGATTGCTCACCATCGAAGACATGAACGGTGTAGCGGGCCTTGCTCCCCGGCCGACTAAAAAAGCGTGTCAGGGATGCTTTGCCAACCTTGTAATTATCGTTGCTTGGTGGATTTTCGCCATACACGACCACACTATATTCGCGGAAGAGGGGCGTACTCGTGTCACACATGTCGTCCTGACACGCAAGTCCACTGCCACGCGTTGGGTCATCAATTGCATAGCGTTGCATGCGCCCGTCACCACAGATGAGTGCGTTGGCCAGTGTGACATCGGTGCGCACGAGCGTGGTGGCGGGTTGGATTTGGTCAGGTCTTAGCACATCGCCGATGTACGCATCCGCCGTTTGTGGCCAGGTATTGAGTTGCATGCGCGCATAGAGTGGGACAAACGAGTCTGGCCAGATTTTTGTGAGTAACGCATTTGATTCGCATGCAGGCAAGACAACTTGGGGCAACGCTTGGGTGGCTGTTGCCGCACGGGTCGGTACAATGGTGGGCTCGTTGGTCGGTGCGGGTTCGTCTGGTATCGCTGTTGCAATTGGTGCTACAGACGCATCTTCAGTGACCGTTGTAACCGAATCGGTTGCCGCATTATTCCAATTTGTCACCATGAAAAAGAGGCTCAGCACGATGATGGCGATGGCGACGAGTGCCATGCGGTTCTGGCGCAAACCGGTCAGCCACGGAGGCAAGACGATTGGATTTGCCGGGGTGGATACCGGCGGGGGTACCACTGGTGGCAGCGTAAATGGTTGCGCTGGTGGTGTTGCTGGCGGTGTTTGGGTTGGTTTGGCTGTTTGCACAGGAGTTTGGCGCTGACTGGGTTGCAGCGGGACCTGCATCTGCGCGGTTTGGCTCGCCGTGGTGCGCTTGCGCCGCCCCGTATTGTAATCCACTTCGCAAATCACACATGCGCCATCTGCCGGGTACCAGTGCTCGGCATCATTGCCACACTGAATGAGGCGGCGCTCTACCATTTCGAGTGCATCCGCCCACTCTTGTGCACTTGGGCGTTTGCGTTCGGTGAATGCCCGTTGGAACAAGCTTCGAATAACTCCCGGAATCGCAGTAATCGGTGGAGCGGCTCTAGGGGGTTCGAACGAGTTATTTTTCTCGTAGGGAAAGATTTTCTTTTTAATGCAGTAAACATGCACCTGTTCGACGTCGGGTGCCCCTGGAAGTGGTCTCCCCGCAAAGGGGTGAAATCCTTGCATCAAGAGCTGAAAAATGAGTACTGCCAAACCAAAAGCGTCCGAATCCGGGGTGCGGTTGACACTGCTAAAATCTGCACCTTGTAACTCTGGAGCGGTGTATTCGGGGAGCCCGACGAGGCAGCGATGTACCACCCCATTGGCATCGGTGACCTGCATCGAATCACAGTCCACAATGGTGATTAGCGCATTATCTGAAAAAAGTGCATTCTTGAAATTCACGTCGCCAATCACGTAGTTTTTGCGGTGAATGGCCGCCATGGCCAGGGCAAAGTTGCGCGCCGTACGATAAATGGTGCGATGATTGGTATGGGGGTGCTGTTTGGCTCGTTGTTGTGGTTGGAGCAGATCGTATAGGTCGTCTGCTTTGGGTATTTTGGGCATGACATAGCCCACGAATTTACCACCGCTAAACAACACTTGTTCTGGCCATGCAATCGAGACGTGCTTGAGTTGCGGATTATTCCGCGTATCGTCTTCGGGGGGGTCGGCTACCATTGCAAGCACTTTGTCGGCGAGTGCCTTGTTGAGCCGATGTGCATGATATATTTTGGCAACTGAATGTGGCTGGCCAACCACCGTATACACGGTGCCCTCGCCGCCTGCGCCAAGCGTTTTGTCTGTGCTGATGCTGGTGCCCGTAGCAGTGGTATAGCGCGCCATCGTTATGCGTATCCATTCACAACAACTTCGAGTCGTCCCGTGTCCGGGTGAATGATGAGTCCATGCACGGGTACATCTTTGGGGAGGAGGGGATGATTGCGAATCGTCTGTACCGTGTTGCGTACGCTGTCTTCGACGTTGTCGAATCCTTTGAGCCACGCCTCCAAATTGATACCCGCATAGCGCAACGTGTTGATGGTGTCGTGAGAAATGCCACGTTCATGTGCCATGGCCAAAATGTTCTGTGGATCAATGCTTCCCATGCCACAGTCGTGATGTGCTACGACTACGATTTCTTCGGCACGGAGACTGTAAACGGCAACCAACAGGCTGCGCATCACCGACCCCCAAGCGCTGGTTACCAGTGCACCGGCGTTTTTGATAATTTTGGCATCGCCGTTGCGCAATCCCATCGCTTTGGGTAAGAGCTCTACGAGCCGAGCATCCATGCAGGCCAGGACTGCGAGACCCTTGTCAGGAAAGCGATCGGTTTTGAATGATTCATATGCACGGGAGTCCACGAATTCACGATTGTGGGCGAGTAGTGTGTCAAGTGCGTTCACGCGTGTTGTCCTCTGTGGGTGAGCATCATGCTGTGTAGTATACCAAGTCTCACGATGCACGAATGGCGAGCACGAGTGTCATATCGTCGTCACTCTTGAGGCGGAACTGAGGTGAATCGAGCATAGTTGTCAGAATGCTGTCGGCACGGCTCAACTCCTTTAATCCGCTCAGCCATGTGGTGAGCGGGGAGAAAAATCCCGGAAACGCCGCACTGGTTTTGTAGTTGATGCACATCGGTTGTACGCCATCGCTGACCACCGCAATCCCGGCGAGTGCTTCGTGCTGTGCCATGAAACGCATCTGCGTCTGGTAGTCGCTACTGGTGAGTGGGTACGTGGAATTGATGAACTCACCGTTATCCGGGCTGCTCAGTGTGCGTACCGCGCCATCGGCGTACATGCCAACAACCGCGCCATCGCCAATGTGTTGAATCATCCATACAGTTGGCGTGATGACGGCCACCACAAGCGTACATGCAAAGTCACGGAGCTCTTTCCCTTGGCTGGTTGCAAGT
Source organism: Chloroflexota bacterium (assembly GCA_041165505.1). Lineage (GTDB taxonomy): Bacteria > Chloroflexota > Chloroflexia > Chloroflexales > Roseiflexaceae > UBA965. Next base: position 63,720 of record JBEANH010000008.1, read on the forward strand.
GCCACTAACGCGTTTCGCGCCTCGGTGAACGCCTGCTGGCACATGTGTTCATCGTTTCGGGTAGCTGTTTGTGCCAATGTCTGTGAAATGAACTCTACAGCGGTTGTGCAGGCCAGCGCTGAACCTTGTTCGGAATGTGCTGCTGAACCGAGTCCATCAGAAACGGCGATGATAATCGTATCACCCTGTTGCAAGACATAATGACTGTCTTGACATGGTAACGACATACGTTGATGACTCGTACCGATGACTGATGCTTTAGCCACGTGCCACATAAAAACTCCTATCCCGTGTCACATTGCTCGTGACACGGGACTGTTGTTGTCAAAAGGGGTTAGACGTTCGACCAGCCACTGGGTGGTGCCAGTGGCACCTGCTGATCTGGTTGCGATTGTGACACTTTGCTGAGGCTGGCCGACAACCACACGAACATTTCGCGGAACGAGTAGCCCTTGAGTGGGAGCGGTTCACGTACTGAAGACAGCTGTTTGAGCACTTCCATGTCTGCACCTTCGACACCCACAGCAAAGAAGGCCACTCCTTTGCGGGATTCTTCATCTTTGATGCGTGTGGCAGCGGCTTTCCATGCATCGTTGTCCGTAGGGGCACCATCAGTAATCAAAAACACCCATGGGCGGTAGTAGGGCGTTCCGTTGTCCTTGTAGAGCTTTTTGCGCATGGCAACGATATCCAGCGCCTGCTGCAATGCTGCGCCGAGTGGTGTATCTCCACTTGCACTCAATGTAGGTGGTGCAAACGCACTTGCCGGTGCGAAATCCATGGTCAGCTGTGCAGGGCCAAAGGTGACAATAGCAATTTCTACACGCGATTGCGCCACACTATCACCTTGTAGGGCAGTTGCGAATTCTGTTAATCCTTGGTTGAGTTGATTGATTTTTTCACCGTGCATCGAACCCGATGTATCGAGCACCAACACACACGCACAGCGGGGGTCTGGATTTGTAGGATCAAATGATACATTTGGAACATCAGTCATGAAATTCTCCTTTCAGAATACGCAATTGTGACGACGGGCCACCACAAGTTGTTGCATGACGCCGTGTCAACTATCCATGACATCGGCCAATGTCGTCTGGTCGAGAATATCGCTAATCGCATTGCGCACATTTCCCATCACCCCGCGTAGTTTGCACGTGGCTTCGTCTGGGCAATTGCACGGTTCATACGCCATCTGTGACACACATCCTATTGGCGCAAGTGGGCCGTCGAGAACGCGCACGATTTTGCCAAGAGTTATCTGATTTGCTGGTTTTGCTAGGTAATAGCCGCCACCAACCCCCTTTTTGCTGTGCAGCAGTCCCGCATTTTTGAGTGCGAGCATGATTTGTTCGAGAAACTTTACGGGGATGTGTTCTAGTGTTGCGATTTGCTTGATCTGCATCATCGCTGCATCTGTGGGCATATTCGCAAGTTGAATCATGGCACGGAGCCCGTATTCACCACGTTTGGATAAGCGCATATACGTGTTCCTGCGTACGAAATAATCTGTATTGTACCGTAGAAATGAACGAAAAGAACACCCTCCCTCACACGGGGGGAGGGTGTTGGCGGTGGATTGGCTACGCCAAGCGGATAGCTTGGCCGGATTCCGCACTACGGTAGATGGCATCCACGATGTCGGTGACCTGCAACGCTTGTGCTGCGGTTACATTCGGTTGCCCGCCGTTTTTGATTGCATTCACAAAATCAGCAGCCTGACCAATCCCTGGTTCCTCATTTTCTTTTTCCATCCAGTCAGGCACCCAATGGGTCAGCATTCCGTACTGCGCCTTGTTGACCTTGAGCGGAAAGACGTCGAGCCCCGCCTCGGTGCCAGACAGTGAAATCGTTTCTTTTGTTTCGGGCACATTCAGCGCCCACGAGCACTCGAGCAACATGCTTGCGCCATTGTCAAACCGTACAAATGCGGCAACTTGATCTTCGACGGTGAATTCTTTGTAGTTCCATTGTCCCCATGGATTCACATTTGGGCGTGTGCCTAAGTGTTGTGAGAGGGTGGCACTGACTTCGATTGGTTTAGGATTTCCCAGCAGGTAGAGAGCGGAGTCAAGAGTGTGTACACCAAAGTCAATCATGGCACCACCACCCTGGATATGCTTGTGCACAAAGGATCCCCACGAGGGAATACCACGGCGTCGCAGTGCGTTGACCCGTACCATGTAGACATGGCCGAGCTCACCACTATCAATGATTTGTTTGGCCGCTTTGACTGGTGTGCGGTGGCGATAGTGGAAGCCGATGGTGAGGATTTTGTTGGCCGCCGTAGCCGCTGCAATCATGGCACGCCCTTCGGCGGGATCAAGCGCCATCGGTTTTTCACACAATACGTGAATACCACTGTTGAGTGCACTGATTGATGCAGGTGCGTGGAATTTGTTTGGTGTACAGATGACCACACCATCGAGTGCCGCCTTGGCGAACATTTCTTCGTAGTCTGCGTATAACTGTGGGATATCGAATTTTTCACCGACTTCTTGGAGTGAACTTGCAACGGGATCTGACGCCGCCACTAACTCTACATCAGCATTTGCCTTGAAGCATGGAATATGCCGATTCCGTGCGATGCCCCCTGTGCCTACGATGCCAATGCGAACCTTGCTCATACATGCCGTCCTTTTTCACTACAACTGATGACGTACAAATCATAGTGCGAAATACTGACACCGTCAATGTGGGGCGGTTACTGCCAAACGGTGCAAAATAAGCAGTACAATGCCCAACGCAATACAATAGTACATTGCATGCGTGGATGTGTTGCTGTATTTTGTTAAAAATAGCACACCGAGTGCCGGGATAAATACCACGATGCCATAGATGGCATGGAGCAAAATGTTGCCCGGATGCGAGAAAGCGAGCATTACGCCGATGATGCTGTTACTTGCAATCAATAGCATGCTGATACGCATGAGGACGTGTTGTAGCATGCCAATCGGTAGTGCTCGCCACCATACCCATGCAAAAGCGATGAGTGACACCACCACCACGAGCGTGCTTGTTCCCCACAGTCGTTGATGAAGCAGTGATAGGCGTGCGTATTCAAACATGATGACCTCGCGGTTGGGCACTCGGACATTCCTCTTGAAGAGGACACATGCCACAGTGTGGGGTCTGTGCATGGCACACCTCGCGTCCTAGCCGAATCAGATGTACATGAAACGCATACTTGAGATGATCGGGAACACGAGATTCGAGCTCGGACTGGATACTGGTCGCAGTACGCTGGGGAACGAGCGCTAACCGTGTGCAGAGGCGGGCAACATGGGTGTCCACGGGGGTGAGTGGCATGCCGTAGGCGAACATGAGAACACAGGCGGCAGTTTTGGGACCAATGCCAGGTATCTGCGTTAGCCATGCCATGGCCGCTTGTGGTGATTGATTTGCCAGAAATTCAATGGAGTACGCAGGTTGACAAGTCGCTGCCACATCCAGTGTGGCAAGGATATATGTTGCTTTGCGCTGTGCTAGACCGGCAACACGGATAGCGTCGCTGAGTTCGGCATGCGACAACGCATGTATTGCTGACCAATCACCGTGACGATGGCGCAATTCGGTATAGGGACGCAGACTATTGACGTCTGTTGTCTGTTGCGAAAGTATGGTCTGGATGAGTTCTGTGAGCCCGTCGCGGCGGTGGTGCCAGCGGACGGTGCCGTAGAATGCATTTAGTTGCTCAATCACGTGCACGATTTCCATGAAATCATTGTACAATATTCATAAATCTCCCCACATGAGGTCAATGTGACAGAACGCGACAAACGCATTTTGTTCGATTTTGTCGAAGCGTGTGCAGTACCGGAGTGTCCTATCTGCCAGTTGGTACGCCGTGCTGAGCGGCGCACGGTAGCAGTGTATTGCATCGAAGGATCCGGTGATCAGCAACGTCGTGCCCAGGTCAGGGCCGCACGTGGGTTGTGTGCACATCACGCCACACTTTTACGTGATGCCAAAGATGCCATGGCTGCTGCGGTAACTGCTCTCGATGTCATGACCAACCTGCTCCGTGATTTACCGCACCTCACCGACAAACCGCACCTCTTTAAACGCCACTACCGCCCACGCCCGTGCCCTGTCTGCGCGGAAATGCGACAGTACGATCATGCGGTGTGTGCGGGAGTGGTGGCATGGCACGAAGATCCCGATTTGCTGGTAGCATTGCGTCAATCCCAGGGTATCTGTGCGCACCATCTGCGTTACATTGCAGCACAGTGGCAAATGTCGTTGCCTTGGTGGGATGCACAACGCACCGCGTGGGTGCGTCTGCATGGCGAACTCGAAGAATTTGTGCGCAAACGTGACGACCGTTTTCGCCACGAAACCCATACGACGGATGCAGATGCGTGGAAACGCGCATGGATGCAGATATCTGGTACCACTGACCAATCGAGTTAAGTAGAAAGGGTTGCTATGGCTCAATCATTTCGCATCCCCACTCGGCGTGAGAGTTGGTTGTACGCAATTGCAAATCTGGGTGGTTCGATTCCCTACCAGGCGTTTGGTGCGGCAGTGTTGTTTTTTTACACGGATGTCAAAAAACTTGCACCAGCCACAGCGGCAATGATCATGACAATTTATGCGATTTGGAATGCGCTCAACAATCCAATCCTCGGCCACATCTCCGATCGTACTAAATCTCGCTGGGGGCGGCGGATTCCATTCATTCGCTTTGGCATGATTCCCTACGCACTCGCATTCATTGCGATTTGGTGTGCTCCATTTGATGGTGCCACCCAACCAACCGAACTTGCCATCTGGTTTTTGGTCACAATCGTCCTGTTCGAAGGCTTCGGCACTGCCGTGTCAACGGCGGGGTATTTGGCACTGTTGGCCGAAATGTTTCCCACCTATCAATCACGCCTTGACGTCGCAGTCCGCATGAATTGGCTCCAGACTGCCGGCTTGTTCATTGGCGCCGCCTTGCCACCTGTCTTGGCACAAATGCTCGGTTACCCGGTCATGGGCGCCATCTTTGGGACGATTGCATGTCTGGCGTATGCCATCGGCCTTCGTGGCATGTTCGAGCAACCGCATTACCAACCGACGGAAGTTTCTTTCATTGATGCACTGCAAAAGACTTTGGTCAACCGGAGCTTTGTGACCGTCATGCTAGCGCAGATGATGCGCTTTGTGTCAACGGGTGCCCTCACCTCCGGCATGTTTTTCTACGTCAAATATTGCTTGAATGCAAATCCGGCACAGACGTCGGTGATTTTGGCAGTGGCCTTTGTGGCTGCAGGGCTCTTTTTGCCTGTTTGGAAGCAGCTAATCGCCAAACGCTATAGTGCACGTACCACGCTGATGGTCGCCTACGCGGGTATCGGGATCGCACCGCTAACACTCTTTTTTGTGAACGACATTCAATATGCCCTTGCTTGTGCTGTACTCCTCGGTTTCCCGGTGGCTGGACTGATAATGATGGGCGATGTAGTGATGGCCGATGTGATTGACGAAGACGAGATGCGTTCGGGATCACGGCGCGAGGGGATGTTTTATGCGGTGAATGGTGCGGCTATTGCATTGAGTAGTACGATTACCGCTGCGTTTTTTGGGTATATTTCCACCACATACGGTTATAATCCGTTGCTTGATGTGCAACCGGCGAGTGTAGACCTGGGTTTTCGTATCTATATGACGTCGTTGCCACTTGTTGGTGCGATTCTCGCGTTAATTGCCGTCTACTTTTATCCGTTGCATGGTGCGTATCTACAACAAATTCGCACAACGTTGGCCAAAGACGTACCGCACGTTGCCTAGTGATGGGAATAAAACCACTGACGCCACGGAGCAATGCCCGTGGCGTCAGTGTCGTGAGTGGACGACTTATTCTCCCCACGTCTTGAGGAGCACCCGCATCCAGTTTTCGTAGCAGATCTTGGTAAGTTCACTATCGCCGTAGCCGCGTTTGCGCAATGCGTCAACCAGTACGGGGAGCCCGCCTGCATCTTTGATGGCACTTGGAATGGTGGCACCATCAAAGTCTGATCCGAGTCCCACCCGGTCGATGCCGATGCGATTCACTAGGTACTCGATGTGGTTGACCATCGTTTCTATGGGGGTATCGGCGTTCGATGCGCCGTCTTCGCGCAAGAAGACGACGGCAAAGTTGAGCCCCACCATGCCATCAGAATCTCGGATGGCATCGAGCTGTTTGTCGGTCAAGTTGCGTGTCGTCTGACTCAAATTCCACACATTCGAATGGGTGGCAACCAGGGGTGCGGTGCTGATTTTGGCCACATCCCAGAAGCCCTTTTCGTTCATGTGCGACAAATCAATCATTATTTTGCG
>JBEANH010000009.1:0-53500 GCA_041165505.1 Chloroflexota bacterium
GAGATCGGAGTTTGTGGTGGTTAGTGAGGCAACGGTATCACCCACATTTGCTGCCAGTGCCCCATCTTCTACGATGGCGGTGAGTGTAAGGGCTGTGGCCGTTGGTGCATCGTTGACAGGGGTTACACCGAATGTCAGGGTTTGCTCTGCAGATGATGCGGTGGCGTTACTCGCTACTAACCCGAGGGTACGGGATGTACCCGGATTATCGCTGGTCGGATTGCTGAATTTGATGGCACGTAACGCATGGCTCCACTGGAGTGGTGTGGTGCCCACGGGAGCATTAAGCGTCAATACCCCCGTGCTAGTGACATACGACGCCTGTTGGATACCGCCCATGGTGCTGGTAATCGGACTCAACGACAACAGGTCATCGGCCATGAACCCGCTACTGATGCGTATCGTCGCAGTAATCACCGTGTTGTCGAGATCCCATACGCCAAACATGGGGTTTATCGAGGTGTCAGATGCCTGCTCGATGTAGCTGGTCATGGCGTTGTAGATGGTGGGAGTGCTCCATGTGGCATTTGTGACACTGAGATTGGTAGTTGATGCGGCACCAGTGAGCCGATTGGTAGCGGCGCTCCCGCTCCCTTCATCGAGTGGCCAATAGCCGAGTAGATTGCTGGTTGTGCCGAGTGGTTTGTAGTAGCGCAAGGCTTTGACGGTATCCGGGTATAGGATGGTGTTAAAGAGCATGATTTCGTCTATTGAGCCTTGGAAATACATTGGTGTTGTATTGTCATTCACATAGGCACCGACACGCATATGGTTGCTGCCTGTGCCGTAGCTACTTAGTGAGCTCGATGTGCTCGTGCCGCGCAATGTGCCGTCAATGTAAAATTTGACGCTCCCACGTACCGAATCAGCCACAATGACCACGTGTGCCCAGGTGTTGAGCGCAATGATACCCGTAATATCAACGGAATCAGTACGCCCGCCATTGATGTTATAGATGCGCAGGTTGGTCGTGCTTCCCGACGTATCAAAGTAGACCTCGATGACGTCGTTTTGTCCGACGAGACTCTGCAACCCGCTAAAGCGCGCTGGATTTATCCAAAACGCCAATGTATAGGTGCTCAGGTTGTTGAATGTGGAGTTGCCGCTGGCGAGGTAGGCATTGGTCCCATTAAAGGTGATGCCACGTAGCGTGCTCCCAGCAGACACATTAATCGTGTCTGCACTCGGAGTCACGGTAATCGTGGCAGTTGCTGTAGTGAGCGAATATGCCGTGGTACCACCGTTGCTACTCACATTGGCAGTACTGCCTGCGCTGCCACTGGTTTGATCCCACGCCCGGTAGGTGAACGTTTCGGTGCCATAAAAGTTTGCATCGGGGACAAAACGCACCTTGTAGGTTGCAGTAGCAGGCAACAGCAATGCAGCAGTAGCCGATACCCCGCTAATCGTGGTCCACGATGTGCCACTGTTGCTACTGTATTGCCATGTACCGTCGCTCGTATCTACGGTGGTAATTGCAATCCCTTTGACGGCACTCGCATCTACGTCACTGAACGCCGTGGCAAGATCCGCAACCGTGGTGCCGGTGTTGCTCGCACTTGCCACATCCTCGCTGATTGCGGTGAGGGTGCTATTGCTGACAATTGGTGCATCGTTGACGGGGGTAACGGTGAGGGTAAAACTGTCCGTACCCACATTATTGGCAGCATCCGTGTAGGTGACGGTGATGGTGGTGGTACCCACGGCATCAGGGACACCCGTCACCGTAATCGAGCCGTTGCGACCACTCGTGTAGTTGATTGATGCGGTGGCCACACTCGGTAGGGACGACGTGACGGTCATCGTAAGGGCTTGTGTGCCCACATCGCCGTCGTTGAGCACAAACGGGTAGGTTTGGCTCGTATCCTCGGCAATACTGCTTGTGGTCACTGTGGTATCAAATTTCTGGATACGGGCACCACTATAGTCGGTTTCAATCACAATGCCGTTTCGTGTCCCGATGATGCCCAACGGTCCGTTAAATTGGCCATCAACGTTGCTCGCCGTGCCGCCGAGTTTCCACACATAGGCACCATCACTCTGATTGATGCGCTGGATGCGATTGTTGGCAAAATCGTTGACCAACACGCCACCGAAGCGGTCAGGGAAAACACCAAGTGGACGATTAAATAGCCCGTCTGTGGTACTTGCCGAGCCACCTTTCGACCACACAAATGTAAACCCACCACTCCCGTTGGGGCGGAATTTTTGTACCCGGTGTGCATTGCCGTCTTCGGCCACATACATGTTGCCGTCATCGTCGAAGCGCAGATCCCACGGATTACTGATTTGTCCGGCCGCAGTGCCATTGGCAGCGAGTGTGCCCTGGTAGCGCCCGGTGCGATCAAACTTCTGGACGCGCCCATTGGCTTGGTCGGCAATCCACAGATATCCATCGGCATCGAAGTCCATGCCTGTGGGTTCATTGAATTGACTGGTCCCGCTCCCCGTACTGCCGAATCCATAGAGGACGCTTCCTGATGCAGTAAAGACCTGCACACGGTCATTCCCACGTTCAGAGACGTAGATGAGGTCATTCTCGTCAACGGTAATACCAATCGGTGAGATGAATTGCCCGAGTGCACTCCCGTAGCTACCAAATGCAGTGACATAGGTGCCATTGGCGTCGTATTTGACGACCCGGTTGTTGCCGTAGTCAACCACATACACGTTCCCTTGGCTGTCCATCCCCGAATAATGGGGGACGTTGAGGGTAGCACCCGTCAATTTGCTGACAAAGCTCATCGGCGTAGTGCTGGGCAACCCGATGACCACGGCTGGTTGGTCGTCTACGGGTGTCACGGTTAGCGTCAGTGTATTGGTCGCACTCGAAAATGCGGTGCTGCCACCATTGGTACTCGTATCTGCAATGCTCCCTGCGGTGCCTGTAGTCTGATCCCAGGCGCGGTAGGTAAGCGTGGCGGTGCCGTTATAGTCTCTTTCGGGGCGAAAACGCACTTTGTGGTTGGCGTTACCCGCACTCAGCAGGCGCGCACTCGTGTTGGAGGGGGTGTTGCTCCCAGCGAGTGGAATCCACGTCGTGCCGTCGGTGGTGTATTCCCACAAGCCACGTTGCACATTCACATCCGTAATGGCAATGCCTTTATTGGCACTCGCATCCGCATCACTAAAGCTACTTGCAATACTCGCCACACTCACCCCCGTGTTGCTGGCAAGTGCAATGTCTTCGCTGATACTGGCAGTGCTTGCGGTGGCAACCGGTGCATCGTTGACATTGGTATAGGTGACGGTGACGCTCTTTTCGGCGAAGTTCCCCCCTGCATCGGTATACCGTACGGTGACCACCGTAGTCCCGATTTGGTCAACAATTGGGGCAATATTGAGGGTGGCGGTGATGCCACCCGTGTAGGTGATTGACGTAGTGGCGAGTGCCGTATTGGTATTGGTGACGGTCAATGTGGCTGCTTGTGCCGGGATATCACCATCCATCAGTGCCAGAGGCAATGCAAGCGGGGTCTCTTCGGCGACGGTGAGTGTGGTTGCCACCAAAGAGAATTGTTGCATACGGTCGTTGCCGTCTTCGCCAACCCACAAATTACCACTTTTATCAATACTCATACCCAGTGGCGCATTAAACTGTCCATCGGCTGAGCTCGCTGTTCCCCCCATTTTCATCACATAGGCGCCAGTGGCTGGATTGAGGCGTTGGATGCGATGATTGCTGTAGTCGGCCACCCACACCCAGCCAAAATGGTCGGTGACGATGCCAAATGGATTGTAGAAGCGCCCATCAGTGCTCGCCGCGCCTGAGGTTGTGGCCCATATATTTGAAAAACTATTTAACCCGTTGCGGCTAAAGCGTTGAATGCGGTGATTGTATTGCTCGGTCACAAAAATCCGCCCGTTGCGGTCTACATCAATGTCGAACGGCCGATCCAATTGGCCACTCGCCGTGCCACCTGTACCGAATTTTTCGATGAAGTTACCAGCACGGTCAAACTTTTGCACGCGGTCGCCTTCGCCGTCTGTGACCCACAGATAGCCATCGTTGTCGAGTGCTATCCCAATCGGCCCACTGGCGGTGAATTGTCCATTGCCCGTGCCCACACTGCCGAATTTAAACAAAAATGTTCCACTCGAGTTGAATACTTGGATGCGGTTGTTGTTGTAGTCAATCACATAGACGTTGTCTTGTTTGTCAATGACAAGTTTGGTTGGTTGGTTGAATTGACCATCTCCGCTGCCTGTGGTGCCCCACGACGTGATAAACGTGGCCGTAGGGCTGAACTTCTGGATGCGGTTGTTGGAGCCATCAATCACATAGATGTTGCCCGCACTGTCAAATGCGGCATCGTACGGCTGCACAAAAAAGCCATTACCTGAGCCATAACTGCCGAACTTGGCAATTGATGGTGGCGTGGTGGTGACGGGTAACCCAATCAGCAATTCTGGTTGGTCGTCAACGGCGGTCACAGTCACACTTGCCGTTGCAATATTGCTCGAATACGCCGTGCTACCGCCATTGGTAGTGGTATCGGCCGTACCGCCACTCGTGCCTGTGGTGAGATCCCAGGCACGGAACGAGAGGGTGGCTGACCCACTAAAATCACGATCAGGGCGGAAGCGGATGCGGTGGTTGGCATTGCTGCCGTCGAGGAGCCGCGCATTGGTGGTAGTCGGATAATTGCTTCCCACCATGCTCGTCCAGGTCGTTCCGCCGTTGGTGCTGAATTCCCATATCCCGTTGCTCTTGTCGGCTCCAACGAGTGCCAGCCCTTTGACTGCCCCAATGTCTACGTCCGTGTTGTTGGCCACGAGAGCGCTGACCGGCGTGCCCGTGTTTGATGCCAACGCCACATCTTCGCTGATTGTAGTGAGTGTCACATCATTGGCCACCGGGGCGTCGTTGACCGCCGTAAAAGTGACTGCCACCGCTTTGCTGGTGCTGGTTCCTTCGCTGTCAATGTAGGTCACGGTAATCGTGGTGGAGCCGTACATGTGCGCCAGCGGGTTCACCGTGATGGTGCCGTTGCGGCCACTCGTGTAGTTGACGGCCACCGTGGCAATACTCGGGCTCGAACTCGTTGCAGTGACCACTGCGGTTTGAGACAGTACATCGCCGTCGGTCAACGCAAATGGCAGGACGAGTGCGGTATCCTCGGTTTGGCTGGCACTCGTCGCAGTGGTGTCGAATTTTTGTACCCGACTGCCGGTGTGTTCGACGATGTACACGTACCCACTCATGTCGTCAAAGACGGCAATCGGTTGGTTGAACTGCCCCGCCGTACTACTCGCAGTACCACCGAGTTTGGTGATATATGCACCGGTACTCGGATCGAGCTTTTGCACACGGTGATTGTTGAAATCGGCGACCCACACATAGCCAAAGATGTCGGTACCGACACCGAGTGGACGATTGAATGACCCATCGGTGGAGACAGCCGAGCCACCGCGCCCCCATGCCGATGCCCATGTGGTACTGCTGGTCTGGGTGAACTTTTGCACCCGGTGCATGTTGTCGTCGCTGTAGTAGATATTGTTGTCGTTGTCAACAGATACCTGCCATGGCGTGGTAATCTGCCCGATGTTTGTACCAGCGGCAGCGAGTGTGCCCATGTAGCGACCACTACGGTCAAAGCGCTGGATGCGGTTGTTTGCGACGTCGGTAATCCACATGTAGCCGGCAGTATCAAAGGCAATTTCGCGCGGATTGTTGAACTGATTTGTGGCAGAACCAGCCGTACCGAATTGCCCGAGGTAGGTGCCATTCGTGCTAAACATCTGGATACGGTTGTTGCTGTAGTCGGCCACATACACGGTATCGGTGTTGTCAATGGCGACCCCTTCGGGATAGTTGAATTGACCGTTACCAGAGCCACTAACCCCCCACTTGGTCAAATACGTCCCATTGGGGTCAAAGACCATGATGCGTTGGTTGCCTACATCACCCACGTAAATATTGCCGGCACTGTCAATATCCGCATAGTACGGGTATTGGAGTTGACCGTTGCCCGTGCCAAAGCTCCCCATGCCCCGTACATAGGTCATTGTGCCGTTGGCTGGGCGCCCGATTACCAGGGTGGGAGCGTCATCTACAGGATCAACATCTGCGGTGATGGTACCCGTATTGCCCGAGAATGCACTTGCCACCCCCGAGGTGGCAATCGCAACCGCACTCCCCGATGTGCCCGTCGTCTGGTCCCACGCGCGGTAGGTGAGTGTGGCGCGCCCGTTGAAATTGCGGTCAGGACGGAAGCGGATTCTGTTGGTGGTGCCGTTGGCCGCCAACAAAAAGGCGTTGCTGTTTGATGGCGCCATAATCGGGAACCACGCCGTCCCGCCGTTGGTCGTGTATTCCCACAACCCACGCGTGTAATCGCCATCCACGATGGCCATGCCTTTGAGTGCACCGCTATCTGCGTCACTTACGCCAGTGGTCAGATTGGCGACGCTTTCTCCCGTGTTGCTGGCCACCGTCTGGTCTTCGAGGAGTGCCGGGAGTGCACCATCAATGGCTACGGGCGAGTTATTGATGTAGCGTGTTGATAAATTGACATAATTGTCCCATATTTGTGCCCCCGTCAAAGCGGTGTTGTAGATCATGACGGCACTTATCGAGCTTTCAAAGTAGGCATCGCCAGACCAATTACTGCGCCCAATATAGTTGAGGGTACGGATGGTGTTGTTGGGGCGAGCAGTGCTAGCCACGGTATTGAGGAGTACACCATCGCGGTAGATGCGTACGTTGCTGCCGTCTACAGTGGCTGCGTAGACAGCCGTAGTGTTGTTGAGGACACCGTTGGTCGTATTGACGTCAATCACAATACTGCACCCGTTGTATACACTCAGATTCAGCGTATTGGTTGTGCTATTGCGGGCAAGCAAAATATTGTCACATCCGGCGCTAGTACCAAAATCCATCAAGCGTTCCCAACTTGATGCATTATTCAGGTTGGCTACAAATACCAGGGTCATACCTGTAGTCAAATTGTTAAAGCCGGCTGGTACCGACACATAGTCGTTGGTGCCATCGAAGTTAAAGCGCGCACGTGCTCCCGCCGTGTAGGTTGGCCCGTTGACGAGTGTGCCGTGTTTGCCGTTGCCACTCAGATCGGTCCATGTGGTGCCTGTCCCACTGTACGAGCTCGTGTTGCCTGCTTCGAGATGGAGTACCAGATTACTCGCCGTATTGAGTATGGGCGTTGCGGTATACGTGCTCGTGGGGGATGGTGTCAGTGACGCGGTACGGGTGCGAGTAGGAGTTGGAGTATCTGTGCCCGCAGCAGCGCCGCCCAACCGTTGTGGTGCGGTTGGGGTCGGTGATGCCGTACGGGTGCGGGTGGTGGTTGCTGTGGCAGTGACTGGTGGTGTGCGCTGCTGCATCAAGACCCGGGCGGCGATTTCTGGAGAAACTGTACGCGACATCGTGTCTTGGTATGATGCGTGGGGGAGGGCGCGATGACGATACGGCATGCTTGCCGGTGACCGGTACCCAGTGGTCAAAAATAAGCGGGTCGGTGATGGTGCCTGGGCATATACTGGTGCCACCGCCATACCCGACCACACCATCTGCCAGATGATGGTGCAGTGTACAACAAAACGAATTATTACAGTCGCTCGTATATTGTGCATGTGTATGCTTAGTTGCGCAATCTCCCTCACCTAAACTATATAGTATAGTATGAAAGTGTCTTATAACTTTGCTAATGATTACAGTTTGGTGAAGATATCGCATCGTGCATCATTACGCTTGATTACGCTCAAGGATGTGGCGTTGATGTATACCATGTTATGGTGCACCAGCAAGCCATCCGCATCAATGGATGATCGGCGTGGTTTGCACTCGTTGATTGCACGGTCTCGAGGAGTGGTGCGCACATCGTGCTGATGGTGGCATAATCCACACGACACACGGCGTGAGGGGTATGTATGATTATGGCGTCGGTGTGGCAATACGTGTTGGTGAGCGTGTCATGTTTGCTCCTGAATTGGTTGAGCCGATAATATGTAACGACCCATCACGCAACGTAATTACCGAATTCACATAACCTGCGGAAATAGAGAGCACACCAATCATGGATGCAGGAATGCGCATGCGGTTGTCAGAATTGAGCCCCCACGCAACTACGCGCCCATCATCAGTGATTGCTAATGAATACTGCAACCCGGCGGAAATGGCCACAGCACGCCGTTGGAGCGCGGCTGGAGCCTGGGTCTGCAGGTAACGATTGTCTCCCCATCCCACAATGGTACGGTCATCTAACAACGCGAGTGCATGACCATCACCCGCACTAATCGCTACCACGCGCTGGAGATTCGCTGGTGGCGTCATACTATATTTGAAGTGTCCACCCCACGTACTAATGGTGCCATTTGCCTTGAGTGCCATCGAATACGTACCACCCGCAGAGATGGCGATGACATCGCTGAGGTTAGTTGGGACGTTGAGTTGCCCGTAGTCGTTGCGCCCCCAAGCCACCACTGTGCCATCGGTGCGTAGTGCGACAACGTGTGTTGTGCCTGTGTCGAGTGCAATCACGTCGGTACGCGCATTGGTTGGAATATTGTCTACCCCGAAATGCCCGACTCCCCAGAAGTGCAAATTGTTGGTTTCATCAATCGCGAAGACGTAATTGGGCCCAGTCGCGACATCAATGAATTTTGTGGTTTTCAGATGGCTGGGGATGGTAGATGCAGGATTGTTGCGATTCCCCCACGAAAGCAGTGTGCCGTTGTACATCAGTCCAATACCAAAGAGTGATCCCAGACCGATTTTGCGTATTGCAAATGGTTGCACCGTAGGTGTGATTGATGACGTTATTGTCAATGATGGGGTCAATGACGGGGTAAACGTACGTGTAAATGTGCGTGTACTCGTCAACGAACGTGTAAATGTGCGTGTGCGTGTCAGTGACAAGGTGCGCGTAAATGATGGTGTGCGGCTACGCGATGGCGTAAACGTATGAGTGGGTGTATAGGTGTCTGTTGCACTTGTAGTGATGGTGGGTGTGAGTGTGTCAGGGACATTCACGGTAGCCGTATGGGTGCCGCTCAACGGCGTCATCGTATGGGTGGCACTCATGATGGGAGTGTGCGTACGGGTAGCCGATGGAGTGAGTGCACCCGCTGTGGCGCTCGGTATCACACTTGCCGTAGTGGTGTAACTCGCAGTGAGTGTTGGTGTCTGGAATGTTGCTGTTGCAGTGACACTAGCGGCAGGTGCGCTGGTCGCAGAAGCGGCAGGTGCACTGGTCGCAGAGGCGGCAGGTGCACTGGTCGCAGAGGCGGCGGGTGCGCTGGTCGCAGAGGCGGCGGGTGCGCTGGTTGCAGAGGCGGCAGGTACGTTGGTGGTGGTACTCGTTACCGTACGACTCTGTGTTGCACTCTGACTCGGTGTATTGGTCACACTCGGTGACACACTCCCTCCTGAAGTGGGTGTGTGTGTGCTTGGTATAGTTGGTGTCCGCGAAGCGGTAGCAGTTGCTATTGGCGTGCTAGTCTGCGTGGAAGTCGCCGTTGGTGTGGTTCCGGGCAGTGCCGTTGCTGTCACATAGTAGATACCATGTGTGGCAACGATCGTAGCAAACGTTGCATCAGTCGTATTGCCGTGGGGAATCACAATCGCCGTGTTAGTTGGTGGTATTGCCGTTGCCGTCGCATAACGAATACCTTGTTGTGCGAGTGTGGTTGCCACCATGCCATTCATGAAACTCCCATGGGCGATGATGATTGCGGTTACCGTGGCAGTGGCGGTTGGCGTACGTGTCACCGTATGGCTTGCGGTGACTGTCACATATCGAATGCCCATACCCGCCTCGTGTGTGGCCGTTTGTGCTGCCAAGAGTGCTCCAAAGTTCAGCAGAATTGCAGTGTTGGTAGCGGTGGCCGTATGGGTGACACTTGCCGTCTCCGTATGCGTATGCGTTGCTGTGCGTGTTGCACTCGCTGTGGCCGTTGCAGTGGCAGTACGGCTCGCTGATGGGGTCGTAGTGGCACTCGCCGTGATGGTATTGGTGCGTGTTATCGTTGACGATGGCGTTGCGGTATCCGTGGCAGAAGCGCTTGCCGTCACCGTATCGGTGGGTGTTGCCGTATCGGTGGGTGTTGCCGTATCGGTGGGTGTGGTGCTCGCCGTGATGGTCGGCGTGGCACTGGCCGTCTGGCTTGGCG
The DNA here is from genome assembly GCA_041165505.1 of Chloroflexota bacterium. Taxonomy (GTDB): domain Bacteria; phylum Chloroflexota; class Chloroflexia; order Chloroflexales; family Roseiflexaceae; genus UBA965. The sequence goes on from JBEANH010000009.1 coordinate 10,132, forward strand.
TGCGACTCGAGGTACTGGTACGTGTCTCACTCTGCGTGGCGGTCGCCGATGCTGTTGCCGTGTTGCTTGCGGTTGGTGTATCAGTCGGCGACGACGTTACAGTGCGACTGGTTGTCTGCGTTGCCGTCATGCTTGCGGTGAGACTCGGTGTGACGGTGTGGCTCGCTGTCGGCGTCTCAGTCAGACTTGGGGTGCGCGTCGCCGTCGCTGTCTGGCTCGCCGTTACGGTCATCGTCTGGCTTGGTGTGAGACTGGCGGTGGCAGTCGCACTCAACGACGGAGTCGCTGTCACAAAAAAGACACCTTGTAGCGCAGCTGATGTGGCCACGAATGGTATGACTTGTGTGCCATGTAGGACAATAATTGATGTATTAGTAGGCGTATTGGTCGGGGTATAGGTGTTGGTATTGGTCGGGGTATACGTATAGGTGTTCGTCGGGGTATAGGTGTTGGTGTACGTCGGAGTATAGGTATCGGTTGGTGTGCTAGTATCCGTCGGGGTATACGTATCGGTGGCAGTAGCCGTATCGGTCGGGGTATAGGTATTCGTGGGAGTAGCCGTATCGGTTGGGGTAGCAGTATTGGTTCGCGTATTGCTACGGGTATGTGAAGGCGCATCGAGTGGGATGCTCGTGGGAAACGACGTATTGGTAGGGCGGGGGGTATTGGTTCCTACTGGATTCGGTGTGTTCGTACGTGCCGCACTACCGACATCATAGAGCACGCACCCAGCGCAGCCTGGAATGGTATCTGGGCTGCCACCCGCACCACCCATGCGAATAATCGGCTCTGCACCGTTAAATGCACCGTCCCCAAACACATACGCATAATTGAACGAAACGCTTGTGCCAGCCGCAATGCTGGTAAATCGTTTGGCAATACCAATGGTGTAGTCACCGTTGCCTGCATTGACCCCGTTGTAATATTCTGTTGCAGTGGTTGACCATCCGCTTGATATCCCCGTGTTGACATCGGCACCGTTTTCTCCCGTATAGTAGCCCATAACCGCCTTCGACGAAGTGGTTTCAGAAAAGACGAGATACTTGGCAGGAATATTCGAATACCCGCGTGCATTGTTGGTCGCCGAATTATCAGATCCGCTAATCCGTGCGTCAGAGTCTATCCCACGCGCAACATATGCGGTATTCACGTTGTTTGTGGGTGTAATGTACGTGGTTATTTCCACATACTGTGAAAATTCATTAAACCGAATATCGTTTTCAACGGTGAGTCGTGACTCAGACATGATTGATACCACACGATAATCGTAGACACTGCCACGATACGTCACGCCACTGTAGTTCGTCAGCCGTTTAGTCGGTGACGCCCATCCTGTTGCCGAGGAATTGTTGTTGGTGTTGTTGACGATGTATTGTGTGCCATCCAACGTCACGTTGAAGTTTTCCCATGGTGTGCCCGGTGTCAAAAAGTCGAACGAATTGTTGAATGTGCCACTACAGGTAAAGTCATATTGGATGCCTGGATTCGTGCTACTTCCCACACCGAGCGTGCCATCCGATTTTGTGCCAATCTTGATACAACGTCCTGCCAAAATAAACGTATTGGCTGTGGGTAGTGGCGTGCGTGTCCGTGATGCAGTTGCAGTATTCGTAGGTGTATTGGTCGCCGTATATGTGGGTGTAAACGTGTACGTCGGAGTATAGGTATCGGTTGGAGTGCTAGTATCCGTCGGAGTATAGGTATCGGTTGGAGTGCTAGTATCCGTCGGAGTATAGGTATCGGTTGGAGTGCTGGTATCCGTCGGTGTGCTCGTGTTTGTAAAGGTCGGGGTAAAGGTATTGGTGGGCGTGTTGGTATGTGACGCGGTTTGGGTTGCGGTATCGGTCGGTGTGTTGGTATCGGTCGGGGTATACGTATCGGTTGGTGTGCTCGTGTTTGTAAAGGTCGGGGTAAAGGTATTGGTGGGCGTGTTGGTGTGTGACGCGGTTTGGGTTGCGGTATCGGTCGGTGTGTTGGTATCGGTCGGGGTATACGTATCGGTTGGTGTGCTCGTGTTTGTAAAAGTCGGGGTAAAGGTACTGCTGGGTGTGTTGGTGTGTGACGCAGTTTGGGTGGCAGTATTGGTCGGAGTATTGGTGAATGTGCGTGACGGTGTGAGTGTATTCGTAAACGTAGTTGTTGCCGTGTTGCTTGCGGTTGGCGTACTCGTCTGCGAAGGCGTAAATGTTTGCGTGGGGGTAAACGTTGAACTTGGAATGGGTGATTTGGTGACTGTCGGCGACCCAAAGTTGAATTCGATAGAAGATGTTCCCACATTGTTGACGACGGTGGCTGGGGTAATTGATGTCGCATTACTGCTCGAAATGCTCACAGTGGTTGGCGATGGCACATTGACAGGTACATTGATATTACACGATGTTAGTGCACTACTCGACACCCCAGACACGACGATGCTACTTGCCCCCACAGCGCCACTGACACTCCCACCACACCCATTGGTAATACTGCCAGAAATTTGCATGGGGGCAGGTAGTGTGAATGTGTAGCCGATGCCCGTAATGCTCCCCGACGTATTTGTGTTCGTCAAGAGCAGAGACAACGTACTACTCGTATTCGCTATTGCTGTTGCAAATGATGCTTCGAGGCTGGCTGCTTGGAAGTTGGTCAACGTCTCCATGGAGCGAGTGACTTCGCCGGGTGTTGAACCGAGAGTGAATTGCGCCCACAACTCAGTATCGTGATTGGTGAGTGTGACTGTCGTGCCAATATCGGTACCCGTACGAACCGCGGTACGTAACGTCGATGTATTGTATGCCCCCGAAAATACCCCAGTAAACGTGCCGTTCACATCTTCGCGAAAGCCGAGGATTTTTTTGGAGTTAGGTTCTACAGAAAGAATGGTGTTGACAGGTGTCGTAACACGATTCCCCACACCCGAATCTGACCCACCTGGCATGGTGTCGCCACCCTTGTAGATGCGTATTGTTGATGTGTTTCCAGTCGGGATTGTCACCGTAAAGTTTTCGGTGAAGTAGCGATTGGGGTACGTGTAAATAATCTCGCGCAATACGCGATAGGTCAGTCCACCAGAGACGGCGGTATACTCCAACAAGGCGTACCCACTCCCTACGCCACTGTTGCCGGTGATACTAGCAGTACCCGAAAGCGCCAGAACGTTTTTGCTCGTCCAATTGTTGGTGGCATAGATAGTACCAAAAGAATTGCTGCCTACGGCCAATACAAAGGTGACATTTGAACTATCTGCACCACCGTAGTAATTGGCACTGTTGGCAAATCGTACCTGCTCGCCGACACCACCGGCATTGATGATGATTTTCTGACCATCGGTGCCTGATGCGTTAACTCCACCACCACCGTTGATCACCAATGTCGAAGTGCCTAGTGCAACAGCATTCTGTGGCGCTGCGAGCCCACGAGCCTGCGCCACAGAAACATTGCTTGTGGCATAGATGCACATCCATACAACAAGGAACAACCGATATAGAGTTATGAAATGTACACGATGTTGCATAGACACTCAATAATACTTAACACATATCATATACGAAAATCGTGTATGCTGCTTGTTGTAATTTGTTAATAAATCATACTACTATGATTTGTAGTATAAATATTGTAAGCATATTGTCACATAGAAACACCACGTACTCTGCGACGTTTTTAAGAATGTGGGTAATTATTTGCTGTTACTGATTGAGTGTCGCCTGTTGTGCTTGGATTTCTGCAGGCCAGGTACTTTTGATGTAATCAATAATCGCCTGTGCGTGTTGGGGTGTAAGCTGTTGCGCAAAGCCCGGCATCGCGTTCTGCGGATTTCCCGTTACTGCTGCTCCACCCTGTAGCGTTACTGCGATGAGGTAGGCATCAGGGTGGTGCCATGTATGCCCACTTGCATCGTGTGGTGGGGCAGGATTGCTACCGTCGGCTCGGGCGGTTTGCCAGTTGGGTTGGCCTTCGAGGTTGGCGCCGTGGCAAGCCGCACAGTGGCGCATGTAAAGGGTGCGTCCATCACTCGACTGATTCTCTGTAGCACGTTGTTGAAAAGCAGCACGATTCTGGCGATTGACACCGTCTATCCCGACAATCACCCCAATAACAAGCATAATCGCAAGCATGACATAGTGTAGTGGTTTCATCTGTTTCCTCCAAGCATCACCATACCGTCTTTGATGAGGAGTGCGCCGAGTAGCACCAAGAGCGCACCGCTGCCAACGAGGATGCGTTGATAGAGTTGTGGTGAAAAAACACCACGATTGCGCCCGATGACGAGTGCTAGTGTAGCACGAACGCCGACAAGCATCAAATAAAAGCCGAAAATGAACACTCCCGCCCCTGCCACGCCATATTGATTCCAGGCTTTGATGAGGTTGGGACCACCCGCTGTACCCCAAAAAAGGTAGGGATTGGGGTTGAGAAAATTAATAATCATGGCGTGAAAGAGCGACCGTAGACTCCCATCATCGCGCGATCCACGGCTCATACTGAGTGCGGCCAAATCAATTTGGCGTCCCATGGCTTCACGCATGCCTTTGATACCCAACCAGACGATGTAGGTGCCCCCAACGATGCCCAACCAGCCAAATGCGCTCAAGGGCAGGCTCCCAACCAACAGGGCGGCAACTACGATAATCGGTGCATCTGTACAGAGTGGCGCGAGGGTGACAATGATCCCCGACCGTGCACCATCACGCAGCGCACGTGATATTGCCAGTGTCAGCGATGGCCCTGGATTGACGCTCGCAGAGAGCCCAAATGAAATCCCCAACAACAAGAATGCCAGCATCGTGCTATCCGTGTACATGCGGTACCGACATGATTGTAGCACGGGACCGTGGGGGGAGTTATGGTAAATAACGGTTATGGCGGGGGAATGGTGGCCGCACATGGTGTCTGGCAACGCCGGCACCCGTGCTGGGCAATCTCGTCGTGTACGGCGTGGATGGCACTGGCTGCATCCCAATAGATGTGCGTAGAACCGACGAGTGTATCAATGTGTAGCCGGGTGAGCATGGTGCGCACCGCCGGTTGTACCCCCGCCAACAAGATTTGGCCATTGCGGTTGTGGTAGGTGCGAATCAGTTGGCGCAGCATTTCGGCACCCATCACATCAATCATGGGCACGCCACGCATGCTGATGATGAGGGTATGGCAGGTGTGCTCTTGTTGGAGTGCGTGTTGCATGGCGGCCGCATTACCAAAAAAGAGCGCCCCGCTCACATAGGCCACCCTGACACCGGCACACGGTGTGGTAAATCGTGCATTGGGGAGTCTGACGGGATCTACGGGGACAATACTCACCGCAGCCGCATCAGCTTCGAGGCGCAGGTGGATAATCGCAGAAACGGCGAGACCAATCAGAATGGCCTGGGTGAGATCGAGGGCGGCGGTAGCGAGTACGGTCACGAGTAGCCCTGCGATGGCGTGCTTGAGGCGGGCGTGGTAGTAGCGCCCCAGTGTCTGCCAGTCGCACATGTGCCACGCCGTCCATAGCAGTACTCCAGCCAGGCTGGCGAGAGGTACGAGGGCAATGATTTGACTCAGAAAGAGAATGCACAAGAGCAGAAATATGGCGTGTATGATGCTCGTTAGACGTGTGCTTGCACCGCTACGTATTGCCACCGCCGTCCGTGAGATAGCCGCACTCGATGGCACGCCACCAAACCATGGTGCCACCAGATTGGCCATCCCTTGTGCCATCAGTTCTTGGTCGGGGTCAAACGGTTTGCCACTGAGTGCTGCGCCCGCAGTACCTGTCATCAGGCTTTCGATGGCAGCGAGTGCCGCAATCGAGAATCCAGCGCTGACCATGGTGCTCAGTTGATCCCAGGGGATGCGTTGCCATTGTAAATGCTCGGTGAGCATTATCGTGGATGGCAATGAGCCAATGCGGTTGACATCCCATCCTGCAATCACACTCACCACGGTGATGATGCTCATGGCCCCAAGGGCATCGGGGATGCGGGGTACCCAGCGCCGCAATGCCCAGATGAGTGCAATTGTGCCGAGGGTGCAGATGAGTGCCCACTGATTGATGGTCGGGTGAAAGACGACATAGCCTGCTAGTTTGGCGAGTCCGGTATCGGCTGGTGGTGTGACCATCCCCAAGGCGGGGTCAATTTGTCCAATCGCAATAATCAGTGCGATGCCACAGGTGAACCCGGTAATCACGGGTGTGGGGATAAACACCACGTAGCGCCCAAAACGGAATGCGCCCATGACCAGCAAGAGAGTACCGCCAATCAGGGTCGCAGTCCACATTCCCATCATGCCGGTTCGATGCAAGACGACCAACAGCACCGCCGACATGGCGCCTGTTGGTCCACTAATCTGAAACGCAGTTCCCCCGAGAATACCGGTAATGACTCCTGCAATGATGGCAGTGACCAGACCCGCTGCTGGCGTCATGCCCCCTGCAATCCCATAGGCGAGTGCCAGGGGTAAGCACACGGCAGCCACCGTGATACCGGCAACGATGTCGGCACGTATATGCTGGCGGTCGTAGGTTTTGAATTCGTTGCGGATGAGATAGGCAAACTGTCGGAAGCGTCGCATCATGCCACCTCCACCACCTGAGTTGACTGCATTATAGTACGTACTCGTGCACGAGCTGTGGCACCATGTGATGACGCATCCCCCACCCGTGAACCAATGTGTATGCCATGCACTATACCCGTTTAGCGTATAATTTTTCCTAGAGAATGACCAAAGAAAAGGGATGGAGACGCATGAAGCAACAGGCAGCAGTGGTAATTATTGGTGCAGGTGCCATGGGGGCATCGGTAGCCTGTCATTTGGCGATGCGTGGTTGTACGGATGTGGTCATCCTCGAACAATTTAGTACCGAAATCCAGGGGAGTACGGCGCGTTCGGCCGCTGGGGTGCGCCATCAGTTTTCGCATGAAATCAACGTGCGTATGTCGCTCTACGGCATCGAACGGCTCAAACACTTCCACGACGAAATTGGCGGTGATAGCGGGTTGCGCCAGGTCGGGTATCTCTTTCTCATCAGCGACCCGACCAACTGGCAGGGGTACTGCGAAGCCACCGCCATGCAACAGCGCTTGGGTGTACGTACCCAGATTCTTGCCCCTGCAGATGTGCATGCCATTGTGCCCGATGTCAACCTTACCGGGTTGATTGGTGCCATGTTTGGCCCCGATGATGGCTTTTGTGACCCCCATGGCGTAGCCCTCGGCTACCTGACCCGCGCACGTAGCCTGGGAGTCACCCTCGAACGGGCCACGCCTGCCACTGCCATCGAAGTTGCCAATGGGCGCGTGATGGCGGTTGTCACACCCCGGGGGCGGATTGCGTGTGAGACCGTCATCAATTGTGCTGGCTCTTGGGCAGGTGAAGTTGCCACGCTTGCAGGGCTCGATGTGCCTGTGCGCCCGTTTCGTCGCAACGTCTATGTGACCCAGCCGACGCAGATTATTCCTGGACAAATGCCGTTGACCGTGGACGTAGAATCCGGCTTTTGGATGCGCAAAGAACACGATAGTTTGATTTTTGGACTCTCCAAAGCCGACGAACCTCCCGGCTACAACGTGAATGTAGACTGGGAATGGCTCGACACGGTGCTCGATGCCGGGTTCATGCGGTTTCCGCGTCTCGGCGATGTACAGTTGGCCGAGAAACAATGCTGGGCGGGTGCCTACGAAATCACCCCCGATCACATGCCCATTCTGGGGCGGCACCCGCAACTCCCGTCGTTCATCAATGCGGCCGGATTTAGTGGGCACGGCATCATGCATTCACCGGCCACAGGACTGCTGATGGCCGAGGAAGTGCTTGACGGTCGTGCACACACCATTGATATTGACCCACTGCGCATTGAACGCTACGCCACGGGTTCAATCTTTGAGCGGAACATTATCTAAAAGGAGTGCCATGACCACGCGCATGCATGCCGGTGAATACGATGTGACGCCCGCAGTCGTCGCTGACTTGGTGGCAACACAGTTCCCACAGTGGCAATCACTGCCTCTACAGCGTGTGGCGTCTGGTGGTACCGACAACACCATCTATCGTCTCGGCGACACGTTGGCGGTGCGACTCCCCCGCATTGATTGGGCGGCGCCACAGGTGCCCATCGAGTGTCGCTGGTTGCCCTATCTGGCGCCACAGCTCCCAATCGCCATCCCTGCACCCCTCGCACAGGGGCAGCCGAGTGCCATCTACCCGTGGCCGTGGTACATCTATCCCTGGTTGCCAGGGCAGGCCTTGATTCAGGCCACAGACGTGGATATGCCCCAATTCGCACATGACTTGGCCAATTGGGTGCGTGCACTCCATCGTATCGAAACGCGTGATGGTCCACGGGCTGGGATGGCCAATCATGGGCGCGGCTTGCCACTGACGCACGAAAACCGTGACACGCGTACGCGTCAGCATATTGCGCAATGTGCGGATTTCTTTGACACCGACATGATGATGCGCATGTGGCTCGATGCCATTGCAACACCGGCATGGGCAGGCGACCCAGTATGGGTGCATGGCGACCTCAATGCCGGCAATGTGCTTGTTTCCGCTGGGCGCTTGTCTGCGGTGATTGATTTCGGCTGTATGGGTATCGGTGATCCGGCCGTTGATTTGTTGGCGGCATGGGATGTGCGCGGTGATGCCACGTATCGTCAGGTGTTCCGGCAGGCGATCGGCTATGACGCCGACACATGGGGGCGTGGGCGTGCCTGGGCATTTTCGGTGGCGGTGATTGCGCTCCCCTACTACCGCAATACCAATCCAGTAATTACTGCAACGGCACAGCAGGTAATCACCGCCACCATGGCCGACTGGCAGACGACGCGTTAGGCACTTGGAGTGGGTTTGTAGTGGGTGCGTAAGAGCATGACGCCGCGGTTGCGTAGCTGTTTGATGGATCCTTCACTGCGGTTGAGCAGGTGGGCAATCTGACGAATCGAGTAGTCGTCACAGTAGCGCAACATGACGACTTTGCGTTGATCCTCGTTGAGGCGTGCAAGTGCCTGTTGCAGGGCCGGGTCGTGGTCGAGTGTATCGTGATCGAGAATCAAGGCGTGGTGATCTTCGATGGATACTGACGGGCGACGTGCCAAGCGCCGGATTGCATCTACCGCCTTGTCGTGTGCGATGCGATAGAGCCAGGCTTCGATGGGCAAGCCACGCTCGTCGTAGTGGGGCAACGCTTCGATGATGCGCACAAAGACGTCGTTGCACAAATCATCGGCGAGATCCATGTCACGTACCCGCCGGAACAGATAGCGCCGGATGTTGTCGGCATGGGCGTGGTAAAGTGCGGCTGCGTTGTGCTGATGAGTCATGGTCGTCCTCCTGTTGTAGTAAATGCCAAACCATGCGTGTACTATGCGGTATCCGCATTACGCAGGCATTACGGGGCATCACCCGATAGCTGTGCCATAAAGCGCCCCTTCTGCTATAATGAGGGCGGTGTGTGTGTACCCGGGGTTTACCCAGAAAGGCAACACGAATGAACTATCCGCCCGTGACATTGGGTGGTCCACAGCATGATGACATCGTCGAATTAGCAAAGGCGTGGGCGGGTACCACGTTGGCGTACGCCATCGTGTTGACGGGTGCCGCCAATCTGCTGAGCATACAAATCATCGAGTCATTGTTGGTTTCGGCCATCGTCTGTGGTTTGGGGTTTGTGGTGCATGAACTGGCGCATCGTCAGGTGGCACGGCGCTATGGCGCCACCGCCCACTTTGCCGCAGACATGCGCTGGCTGGGATTGTCGCTCTTACTGTCATTCACCGGTATTTTCATTGCGGCACCAGGGGCTGTCTGGCACACGGGGGTGAATGATGCGCGCCGCTTAGGGCATATCGCTTGGGTCGGCCCAGTATCCAATTTACTCCTCTCGTTGCTCTTTCTTGTCATCTATCCCATTGCCTATCTTGTGCAACTGGATTTCGATTTATTGCTGACAATCTGCGTGGTCGGAGTGGCGTTCAATGCCTGGTTGGGGCTATTCAACCTTATCCCAGGGGGACCCTTTGATGGTGCCAAAGTGTTGGCATGGTCCACGCCCGTCTACATCGCCACCGTGGTCGTTGCAGCCGCCATGGCATTCGGCTTGGCGCGTCAGGACGTGTTGATCAAGGTATGGAGTGCCATGATTCGGCTGGCCTTCGGAGCATAGCGATTTTTTGTACATAAAAAAAGGAAGCATCATGCGGCGTAAACTGATTGCTGGGAACTGGAAAATGCATAAAACCATCGCTGAGGCAGTTGCCCTGACCGATGCCATTGTGGCCGGTCTCGGCGCTATTCCAGCGGGGCGTGAGGTCTTGATTTGTCCGACGTTTACCGCACTCGGATCCGTGATTGCCCGCCCACGTGGTGCAGTGGCAGTTGGTGCCCAAAACGTCTATCCCGAAGCACAGGGAGCCTTCACCGGAGAAATCGCCCCAGCCATGCTCGTGGATGTGGGTTGCACGCACGTGATTGTGGGGCACAGCGAACGGCGTCAGCTCTTCGGTGAAACAGATGCCTTGATTGCGCGCAAAACGGTTGCCGCCTTGAGTGCCGGGCTGACTCCCATCGTGTGTGTGGGTGAAACCCGTGCCGAACGGGAAGCCGGTCGAGCAGAGGCTGTGGTGCTCGCACAAATCGCTGGTGCACTCAGTGGGCTCGCCGATCAGTTGCCCAACGTGGTGGTGGCATACGAGCCAGTCTGGGCCATTGGTACTGGCCTGACGGCCACTGCTGCGGATGCTCAAGCCATGCATGCGTCCATACGTGGTGAATTGCGCCGGATTGCTGGTGATGCCGCAGATGCCGTGCGCATCCAGTACGGCGGTAGCGTCAAACCTGACAACGTGGATGAATTGATGGCACAACCCGACATTGACGGCGCACTCGTTGGTGGGGCATCTTTGGTTGCAGAAAGCTTCATCCGGATTGTGAATTATCGCTAGGGACGTTGTAGGGGGCGGGGCGACGCACGAATCGCTCCACCCCCTGCAAAAAATAACGCAATTCTAGCACTTTTCATTTGCAAAATCATAGGCATTTCACGACAATGACATTAAGGGATAAATGTATCAACTTTTCCCCCCGAGAGAACGTCTAGAGCATATGTACTGTTTGATTGATAGGAATACACCATGACCGACGCAGTAACGGACAACACAAATGGCGCGCAGATGTACCCACTCGTCGTGCTCGGCGAAATGGTCATCATGCCCAACATGACCGTACCCCTGCAAATTGGTCAGGGGAAATCGTTCAAGGCGATTGAAGTGGCGTGGGAAGCACAACAACCGGTATTGCTGATTTTTGTGCCCGAAGAAGAAATCGAAGGCTACAAAAACGGCACACCACCCCCACACCCGACGGTAGGCGTGGTTGCACGCCTCGAAGAATTCATCAAGCTCCCAGATGGGACTGCGCGCATTATCCTCGAAGGACAACAGCGCGCCCATATTGACGCCATGTTGCAGGTAGACCCCTACTATCAGGTGCTCGCACATCCCATTAGTGATGCAGTCATCATGAACATGGACGTCGAAGCGCTGATGGAAACAGTCAAGCAACAGGTAGATGAATTCGTGGATCACCTGGGGGAAGTCCCCCAGGAAGCCGTTGCGTTTGTGCGTCGTATTGATACGCCGGGACACCTCGCCGATATTGTGACCTATGCGCCTGCATTTGATTTCAAAGAACGCTTGGCAGTGCTCAACGAGCTCGATCCCCTCAACCGTTTGCACATCGTTTATCGCATGTTGGCACGCCATCTCGAGCTGATGAAAATCCGTCAGAAAATCCAGATGGATACCAAGGACATCCTCGACCAAAGCCAGAAAGAATACTTTCTGCGTGAGCAGATTCGGGTGATTCGCCGTGAACTCGGCGAAGATGATGAGCTCGATGATCCCGTTGATGAGCTGAAGAAAAAGATCCAGGCGATGGTGGCCCCTGAGTATGTGCGTGACCAGGCCATGCACGAATATCGCCGACTCAGCCAACAAGGCCCGGGTAGCCCCGAGGCCGGTGTGATTCGCACCTACATTGACTGGTTGATGACATTGCCGTGGGATCTCGAAGAGCTCAAAGCCATCCACATGGAAGAAGCCCAACAGGTGCTCGACGAAGACCATTACGGCCTCGACAAAGTCAAAGAGCGCATCCTCGAATATATTGCAGTGCGCAAGTTGGTTGGTGTCAAAATGCGCTCCCCCATCCTGTGTTTGGTGGGGCCTCCTGGAGTAGGCAAAACGTCACTGGGACGCTCGATTGCTCGTGCGCTAGGGCGGACCTTCGTGCGCATGAGCCTCGGTGGCGTGCGTGATGAAGCCGAGATTCGTGGACACCGACGCACCTACATTGGTGCCATGCCCGGGCGCGTCATCCAAGGCATGAAGACAGCCAAGTCGCGTGCTGCCGTCTTTGTCCTCGACGAAATTGACAAGGTGGGCCAAGATTTCCGTGGTGATCCGACATCGGCATTGCTCGAGGTCCTTGACCCCGAACAAAACGGCACTTTCTCGGATCACTACCTCGAGATTCCCTTCGACCTGTCACAGGTGGTCTTTGTGGCCACCGCCAATCAGCTCGACACCATTCCGGCACCACTGCGTGACCGCATGGAAATCATCGAGATGAGCGGCTACACCGAAGAAGAAAAACTGGGTATTGCGACGCGCTTCCTCGTGCCCAAACAGCGCGAGGCTCACGGCTTGTCAGAGGCCACATTGACGATAACAGATGCGGCCATCGTACAGGTCATTCGCGCCTACACGCGTGAATCCGGGGTGCGCTCGCTCGAACGTGAAATCGCCAGCATTTGCCGCAAAGTCGCCCGTAAAGTTGCCGCACTCGAGCACGACGTGCCGTTGACCCATGTGGATGCCGACGACGTCAAAGAGTATCTCGGCGTGGAACGGTTTAGCTACGACAAAGCCGAAGAACAAGATGAAGTCGGTGTCGCCATGGGGGCTGCTTGGACATCGGTGGGCGGTGAAACACTTTCAATCGAAGTCTTGACCATCAACGGCAAGGGGTCATTGCAGCTTACCGGCAAGTTGGGTGACGTCATGAAGGAGTCTGCCCAAGCAGCAGTCAGTTACGCCCGTTCACGCGCTGAATCGTTGGGGGTGTCAACGAGCTTCTTCGACGACCACGTCGTGCACATCCACGTTCCCGAGGGCGCTGTCCCCAAAGACGGCCCGTCAGCGGGTATCACCATGACAACGGCTCTCATTTCGGCGATGACGGGGCGCAAGGTGCGCCGTGATGTGGCCATGACGGGCGAAGTCACGCTCCGTGGTAAAGTGTTGCCAATCGGTGGCCTCAAAGAGAAGACGCTAGCTGCTCATCGTGCTGGCATCAAGACCTTTATTCTGCCACAGGCCAACACCAAGGATATTGCCGATATTCCACAGCGGGTCCGCGATGAGCTTCAGCTCATTCCTGTATCCTCCATGGACGAAGTACTCAATATCGCACTTCGCTAAATGGGTGCATCCAACCAACGCCACGGCGGGGTTTCCGACTAGGAAACCCCGCCGTGTGTGCGTGTGTGTCTGTGCTGGTTATTTTTTGCGGGTTTGACTAAACAGGATGATGCCGCCGGTAATCAAGAGGGCGGGTATGGCGTAGCGCCATATCTGTGGCGCAAAGATATTGATGAGCATGTATGCGCCCGCCAGCATCAGTACGATTCCCACCAGACTGCGATTGCGGTTGGTGGCTGACGAGTCAAAGTTGTACGGCTCTACGATCATGCCAGGTGATTCGAGTGGCATGAGCATCCACAGGATGAAATAGAGCAATACCCCCGTACCAAAGCCGATGACGAGAATCAAAAAGATGAGTCGGATGACCCATGCATCCACGTCAAGCGCTCGGGCGATGCCACTTGCGACTCCCGCAATCATGAATTCGTCGCGCCGGCGATAAAAACGTGTATGTACATTCATTGGTTGTTTCCTTTCCCGTTGCACACACATGTCGAACGACATACTGCTTTGACGAGACTCATCTTGCTTTGGTTGCACTACCCCAGATTAATCACCATTAATTTGGGTTCTGTCATCTCCTCGATGGCGTAGCGCACCCCCTCACGGCCACTTCCAGACTGCTTGACCCCCCCGTAGGGCATCGGATCGAGGCGCCAGGTGGGCATGTCGTTCACAATGACGCCGCCGACCTCGAGTTGTTGGTAGGCCGCATAGATGCGCCCAATGTCACGGGTAAATACGGCGGCCTGAAGCCCAAAATCGCTGTTGTTGACCGCGGCAATCGCATCGGCGAACTCTTGATAGGCGTGTACGGTGACCACCGGTGCAAAGACTTCCCGACAGTTGACATTGAGCGTGGCCGCCGCATGGCTAATCACCGTGGGCATCACCACACCGTCATGGATGGTGCCTCCTGTCAAAAAGGTTGCACCAGCTGCACGTGCCTCGTCAAACCAGGCGCTGATGCGCTGTGCTTCCGTGGGATTGATGAGCGAACTCAGTTGTGCGGTTTCGTCGAGAGGATGACCAACGACCAGCTTTTCGACGCCAGCAACGAGGTGGTGTACAAACTCGTCGTAGACGCGTGCCTGTACGAAAATGCGTTGTACGCTGATACAGCTTTGCCCTGCATAGTTGAAGCCACCAGCCACACAAAGGGCTGCAGCATCCGCAATATGTGCATCGTCGTGCACAATCACCCCCGCATTGCCCCCAAGCTCGAGGGTGACACGCTTGCGCCCTGCCCGAGCACGCAGCGACCAGCCGACTGCTGGTGACCCGGTAAACGTGAGCATGGCGATACGCTCATCTTCGATGAGGGCATTTGCATCGCGACTCTGCATGGGTAGCACACTAATTGCTCCTGCTGGCCAGCCAGCCGCCACAATCAGCTCCCCGAGCATCAACGCCGCACTTGGTGTTTGTGATGCCGGCTTGAGCACCACCGGGCACCCAGCGGCCAGGGCTGGTGCCACTTTGTGGGCAACGAGATTGAGGGGGAAGTTGAATGGCGAAATGGCAGCAATGGGTCCAATCGGAAAGCGTTGTACGATGGCGTGCCGCCCTTCACCGCCAACTGCACGGTCAAGGCGCAGAACTTCGTCGTGACTTTGGCTACATTCGTCGGCAGCGGTGAGAAATGTGGTAATGGCGCGTTGGACTTCGCCACGGGCCTGCACAATCGGCTTGGCGGCTTCGAGTGCAATTACTCGGGCAAAAGCATCTTTTTGCGCTTCGATGCCCTGTGCCACATGGCGCAGGATACGGGCACGGGCATGGGCAGGGAGTGCCCGTGTGTCTGCAAACGCCAGTGTGGCTGCTGCAATGGCGTGGTCGAGATGGGCGGCTGTTGCACGTGCCACCACACCGACCACACGCTGGTCGTAGGGACAGGTCACCGTGTAGTGGTCGGTGCTGGTGTGTGCGACCCCTGCCAACAAAAACGGTCGTGGTGCATCGCTCATCTGCGAACCTCCGGCTACAATCATTCATTAGCCCCATTATAGATGAGGATGAGCAGTGCACCGATGTTACTTTGCGAGTATCCACTGGTTGTAGAGGGGTTGTATGTCGCAGTCACAACTACCTTGTACGGCCCGCACAAATGCAGTGCCGTCTACGATGGCATAGCGATTGGTCGTATAGTAGCTTTTGAGTGCGGCACTGAATGCGTTGGCTCCGATGGTGCTTCGAATCGCATCCACGTACAATGCCGCTTTGTAATAGCTCAACACACCATACTGGTAATCACTCATCTCGCTAACGGGACGATCCACTGCGCCGTCCTGCTTTTTGGTCTTGAGTGCAGCGTAATCATCAACGAAGATGCGCTTTTCGTTGATGCCAGCTTGAGTGCCATAGAGCGCCTCTTGATAGAGGACTTGGCTGTAGCTGGTAATCCCCTCGTCCACCCAGGCATGGTTTTGCACGTCGTTGCCGATGACACCGTAGAACCACTGATGGGCGACTTCGTGTACCACCAGGCGTTCGTAGTCAGATGACACAGTGAAAAAAGCTTGCTCGATCAGGACAAATCCCGGTAACTCGATGCCTTCGAATGTCCCCGCATTGACGGTAACGATATCGAGTTCGTTGTAGGGATATTGGCCGTATATTCCATTAAAAATCCGCAACGCTTGACTGGCGTAAGTGAGGGAGGCTTGGCCTCCCTTGAGCTGCCCATTCGGGTAGTAGACGGTGATTTTGGTGCCATCAATGGTGGCATTGACGCTCGAAAGTGTGCTGACGGCCAAGGCGAAATCACGCTGTAAGCCACTCACCATGCGTACCGTCTGATTGGTGCCGTTGATACGAGTGCTCACCGGTGTTCCTGTGCTGACGACGGTGTAGGTGCGTGGAGTGGTGATGGTCACGTCATAAAACGCCACCGGACTGGTAATGATGTCCCCCGTCGTGTCGGGAATGGTGGTGTCCCATGTACCATTGGTGTGCATGGCGAGGAGCGGGTATGCCATTGCTAGAGCAATAGTTTGCCCGTCGCTATTGAGTGTGCCGTAGACATTCTCGCCACCGTTGTTGGCTGCAGTGGTGGTAAAACTCACGACTACCGTGACTGTGGCATTCTTGGCGATGGGTGTGCGCATATCGAGGCGGGCTAAATAACGATTCGCTTCGTATGTCACCGTGGCTTTGCGGCCATTGATTGTGGCTCCACTGAGTGTGATACTCCCCCCAACATCGGGGAGATTCGCAGTGAGCCTGTAGTAGATGGTGCGGAGTATGCCCCCCGTTTGATTGGTGAAGGTGTGTGTTTGCGTGGCCTGCCATGTGCGCTTGCTGGGGTTGACCGTCCCCACTATCTGATACAGGGGTGCGGTAGCATTTTTGGCGATGTCGCTACGGGCGTTGGGATGCATGGCCGCCGTTTGATCGGCTACCACACCGTGTGCCGCCTGGACAGCGGGTTGTACGATGCCGAGGAGCATACTGATGAGAATGATTACACCAACACGGACATACGCCATGATATCGCCCTTTCTCATGAGTAAATATAACATATGCGTTGTCATGTACAATGCCTATGCTGTATAAATATGGCCTCTCTGTGCGCTGTGCGTGAGATATTATCAAGGTTTGGCGCGCCATACAATGACGGTTGCACGACGGATTATGGTAAAAATACACCTCGTGCATCTCCCCCATCACTCATTCATAACAATGCCTACGCCAAAATCACGGAGCATAACAATGGCTTTTCCAAATTTGCCTGCGTGAATGGTATTCGCCCCTACGATGGGGGGGATGACGGGCGAATATCATTCGCCCCTACGATGGGGGGGATGACGGGTGGTATGGTATTAAAAATACTTCCGCCTGTGGTGCAGAATGGATTAAAAATCCCGCATTCATAATTCATAGGTGTTGCATGTACATAACAAAGAGTGCCGGATTATTGACCGAGCACCCACTTTGTATAGAGTGGTTGAATATCGCATGCACAACGTTGTTGTACGGCCGCAGTAAACGCAGTATCATCTACGATGCGGTAGCGGTTATCGCGATAATAGTGTTGGAGTGCCGCAAAAAAGGCCTCATCACCGATTTGGGTGCGTAGTGCGGCCATATAGAGTGCGGCTTTGTCGTAGGCAAGCACATTGTACGTATACAGGGTAAAGTCGCGCATATGGCGGGCAATTGGTCCATCCGCATTGCGTGCTTTGAGGCGTTCGTAGCGTGCCACCCACTCATCGCTTTCGATTTTGGCTGCAGGTCGGCCCCATATCGCCTCACGGTAGATGACCTGTGCGTAGGTGGCGAGGCTCTCATCAACCCAGGCGTGTTGTTGTACATCGTTGCCAACCACGTTGTAAAACCATTGATGGGCAATTTCGTGCGCAATAATACGCTCGAGGAGCCACGATGTGGTAAACAAATCGCGCTGTATTAGGGTGAGACCGGGGTACTCGACCCCATAAAATGTCCCCGCATCCACGGCAACGAGGTCAAATTCGTTGTACGGGTATTGGCCGAATCGGCTGTTGAAGAGGTGGATGGCTTGGCGTGCGAATTTGAGTGCCGCACGCCCACCACGCACGTTACCCGTAGGGTAGTACACGTTGATGACTGTCCCGTCCACAGTGCCACTGATACGCGGTAATGTTGTGGCTAAGAGTGTGAAATCACGCTGGAGCCCACTCACAATACGTACTGCTTGGGTACCCCCCTGCCGCGTAATCTGAGTGGCAGTGCCGGTGGTCACAATCTGGTAGTTGCTGGGTGCGCGGATGGTAACATCATAAAATGCCACTGGACTGTTGACCATGTCCCCTTTGGTGTCGGGAAGCTCAGTTTCCCACCGCCCATTCGCAAAATGTGCCAGTATTGGATAGGCTGACGCCAACGACAGGGTAGCACCATCATCGTTCATGGCACCGTATAATTCACGCCCCTTGTTGTAGGGCATGGTGGTGGCAAAATCGAGTGACACCACTAGCGACTCCCCGACCTGGAGTGGTGTTGCCAGGTCAATCCGCACGAGGTAATTACCCGCTTCCATGCTAAATGGTACGGCTTGGTCGTTGATCCGCGCCGCATCAATGATAACGCTACCCCCCATGTCGGTGAGATTAGGAAAGAGGCGAAAGTAGAGTTGGGTGTGTGCCACAGGATTCGTATTGACATAAAGCAACGTTTGTGTTGCCCGCCATGTACGTGTCTGTGGCACAATCTCCCCAGTAATGGTGTAACGAGGTGCGCTCGGGTATTGCTCAACATCGGCCTGTGCACTCGTATGCATTGCTGCTCGTTGATCATCCATTCGGACAGGCTGGCGTGCGTGTGCACTGCCATACCAAGGTGCCAGCATGATAACCACCCACAGGAATACACCGATTCGCAGACTCGTATGCACGATTTATCCCCCGATGAAGCCGATTGCCCACATGACTATTACTAATACTACACCAGTTAGTAATAAAAAGCTAGTTGCAATAATCGGCCAACGCGATGCGGGTTGGCTGCGAATCGCTCCCGCACTGAGCGCACCACCGAGGATAATCGCTGCCATATACGCATACGCAGTGGTGGCAAGTTGGTAAGATGTCGGCACACCAAAAAACGAATGATAGCCATAGTTACCATCTGGATTGACAAGATCAAAGCAGACATAGACCACATATCCAAGCCACCCGATGGTGCTGATAATCATTAACCACTGTACGCCAAACAGGGTGCGAACGGCAGCATCTGGTTGTGGCTTTTGCTGAATGACACGCAACGCCCATGCGAGTGGGCGGAGTACCGCTGCGATAAGCATGACCACGAGGCACGCCCCCATGGCAGCCAGCGGCATGTAGACGGATTCATTCAGACTGATGAGTTGTATGATGAACGGTGTTTCCATCACCGTATCGGGTGTCGCAAAGGCGACCTGTTGGGCAGCCACACACGCGGTATCGAGGGTGGCACGTGGATCGGTTAGGAACTGATTGGTAATCTGCACCGCACAGGTGTTGTCAACAAACGCACCGTGTGCCGCATTGGGGAGAACCACGTGAGTGGCATTGGCTAGCCCAGCAACCACCGTATCACCCATACTGGCTGGAGTGATGGGGTCGTAGCGACCTGACAGCAAGAGTGTGGGGGTATCCGTGGTAAATGCCTTGTTCACGTTGGCGTCGAGGGCTGGTACTGCGGCTGCTGCACAGGTCTCGGTGTACCATTGGATATCACTTGCCACCATCTCTGCATCTACTGGCACAATCGGATTGCGTGGTATCAAGATTTCATCGGGTTGTGGGATGATTTCCTCGCTACACATCGTTGCGTTGTACATGCCTTCACTTATCGAGTCTTGAAATACCGTAAAACTCGCCAACACCTTAAACACTTCGTACTCTTGGTTCGCCACTTGTGTGATGAACATCGGTAAATAGGTCACGAGTTCGCTGTCGTAGTGTAGGTTGAATACGAGTCCCTCAAACGATTCACCATCAATCAGTGCGGCATGTGTTGTTTCAGTATCGCTATCCACTAAATCGACTGTGATTGGATTGGCTTCGAGGGCGTTGTAGAGCGCAACATATGTCTGTTGCAAATTGGGGTAATGCGCGTTACAGGCAGGGTCAGCCGCACAATCATCAAACATGTGTTGAAATGCATCAGTTTTTGACACCGCATATTCATAGTTGGGCTCGCGGTCTTTGGGCACCACACCATCGAGAATGACTGCCCGCACCAAGGAGGGATGACGTTCAACCACGTGTTGTGCCAACAATGACCCGTATGAGACACCGTACAAATCAATTTGTGTGTGTCCAAACAGGGTGGCGATGGCTGCCACATCATCCGCATTTGCGAGGCTGTTGAATGCACCGACATCCACTCCTGCATCATTGAGGCGTGCCAGACACGCACGCCACGCCTTCAGGTAGAGTGCGTTTGATTCGCGGTAACTCAGATCTTTGTCGAGCTGCGCAATATCATTTTCATGTATTTCAGGACAATTCAGGCTCGGCTTGCTCAGCGTGGTGCCACGTTGTTCAAAAAAGACGAGGTCACGATCACGAGGCAGGACACTGTCCTTTTTTGTGATGGTATAACTGAACGTATCAATTGTGTCGCCACCAGGACCACCTTGGAGCAAGTACAAGGGCAGATTGCTGTTGGGCGTCTCGCTACGAATAATCATCACGGGAAGTTCAACTACACCCGGCGTACGGTTGTCGGCGTAGAGCGGTACGGTAACCACACCACATTCGTAGGTGCGGTCACTCGGGATATCCGCATCTGCGATGCAGTCTCCAGGGGCGTACCCCGTTTGTGTGGCCGCATGTGCGGATGCCAATGATCCCCACAACACCATCACCCACACGAGGCACATGCTCGCAAATAATCGTTTTGTCATACCTTCCTCCATAATCACGCAATACTCATCACGATGTTACGTACGTTTGCACAATACTATATCATAAGGTATTAAATAATGCAAGGTACTAAAATATATACCATCACGCATACTCCGTTACGGCACCCATATACCATTAATTGTCACGGTACCGTTATCGCCTTCTGCGACTGGATCTAGCCGAAGCTGTACCAAGCGGGTTGGTGGTGATGCCAGCGTGGTCAAATCAATGGTGTACGTGTGCATTCCCTCGTTGAGTTGCCAGCGTACCGATTGTGATTCCGCAAACTGGTTGATACGGTCACTCACAAAGAGTTGCGCGGTGCCATCGCGTGTACGATCTGCACGGAGTGCGATGACGATGGTGCGTGGCATGGGCATGTCCAACACTGGAGACACGAGGGCGGGGTCACGAGCCACCCTGAGTTGCCACTGTGTATCTGCGACGGATTGCGCATTGAACAACTGCCAGCCGAGTGGTGGAGCGCTCAAGGTGCGCCACATCCCCATCTGGAGTTGGTGCACGGGGCGCGGAATCTGGTAGTGGGTTGGGATGGGTGGTGGGAATGCCACAGCCTGCATGAGGGGACGCTGTGGTGCGAGGCACTGGGTGACCACATCTACACCGATGCCGAAGCGGTGTTGCATGGTCAGTGACGGTGTGAGAAAGTCATCGGCAATGAGAATGGCTGCTCCTGCTTGTTGAGTGCGTGCAATTGCCGTTTGGACGGCGTCACAGGCCTGAGCCCAGCTGGCGTGTTGTGTTAGGAGTCCATTCACCGACAAAAACTGTGTTCGTTGTTCGTAGTAGGGTAAATAGAGCTCTTGGAGACCATCGGGAATCAGGAGCAAGTCTGCGGGCTGACTATAGGAGGCCACACTGCGGGCAATATCACGTTGCAAATCGCGGCGCGCATCCCCGCGGAGCGAGATTGCCGTGTAGTTGCTCACCGCAATACCCACAGCGAGCCCAAGCATTACACAGATGCGCCAGTGCCACTGGGGGAGCTGTGCGAGCACGGTGCACCACAGCAATACGCACACGGGGGTAAGTGCAATCCAGAATTCGATGTTGTCTGGTTCCCACCAAAAAAAGAACCCGCCATAGCAGAGTACCCAGGCACTCAGCCACCAGCCCCAACTCCCCCACACTGGCCAGCGGCGTGCGGTGAGGCCGAGTAACACCGTGGCGAGGAGAATCCAGCCACCATTGGGTGTAGCCACACTCTGACTGATGCCGTCCGCGAGATCGGCGATGGTGCCGCGTCCACCCCACCAGCCGGTTTGCGCATAATGGAACAGCCAGGCACGGATGTCTGCAAGATCACGAAACCCGCTAATGGCGATCATCACCACCGCATAGGCGCTTATCACGAGACCGCCAGCCACGAGCACCATCACCAGCCACGGTCGCCATTGTGTGGGGTGCTGGCGGATAGTGCTACCAGCAATCACTGCAAGTGGCAGTACCATCAATACGTTGGTTTGATGGAAGAGGACCGCACCACACCAGGCGACACCGATGAGCACTGCACGCCCCATGCTAAGTGTGGTGGCCCGGTCAATCAGCCAAATCATCCAAAGCAGGAAAAAAGCGGCCAAGGTGTAGACCTCGACCTCTACGGCATAGTACCAAAACGCATAGCTGCCACCGAGGGCGAATGCGCCCAACACGCCGATATCGAGGCGTTGCCAGCGCTGTCCGATAATTGCCACAAAGAGGGCCACCCCTGCGGCACCAGCGAGGGCATTGATTTGTTGCATGACAATCGCAGCATCCCCACCCTGTGCGAGCCATGTCGCCAACACGCCCACGGGTCCATATGCGAGATGATGCGGGTGGAAACTTTCTTGCCACGGTTTGCGTGACACGTCGAAGATGTAGGAAAGCGCATCAAACGTGTGAACCTGTGTGAGTGTGGTGAGGTAGACGACAGCCCAGCCTATTCCACACAGCACGGCGAGTTGATGATACGAGAGTCTACTGAAACGGTCACGCATGCGGACAACTTCCTGACTAGGGTGACGCAAACGATGCAGAAATAAACTGAATCCCGAGGGGGCGCCGATCGTTTTGCAGTGGATCAACTTCGGCCATAATCCATGGCACACTGCGTAGCTTGACCAGCATGGCTCCGGTGGCCGTGCTCATGGTGGTGTCAAGTGCCGGTACGGTGACCTGTATCGTTTGGATGGCATTCCCGACCAGATTGACGCACTGGAGCTCTTGCCATGTCGTATTGGCGTCGGTCTGGGGAATCACCTGAGGTGCCACGTCTATACACAGCGTGGCTGCCCCTAACACCGCTGGGCGACTCCCCGCAGAGAGCTGCAACGAGAGGGTGCGTGGTGCGCTAGGCGCATCAAATCGGAGTACGGCACGCCCAGTGGTCCAGGCAAATGTGCGCCCGTTGATGGTTTCTTGGGTGTAGAATCCACCCACCTGGGACGCGGTATCAGTCACATCAATGCGGGTGGCTAGTGGTGTGCTCCCCCGTACGAGCTCGTAGCGTTGGTAGGTGACTGCAAGTTGCCCCACCGATGCTGGTTTTTGGTTGAGCAACTGGGAAAATTCGGGCACCACGAACGTGACCGGTGTGTGTTTGACAAAAGACATGCCTGGAATCCAGAGTGCCCCGTTGGCTCCCAACAAAAAATAGACACGGCGTTCTTGTGCAATCCAACGTCGGTACAACGTGGCTAAATCTCGCGCATAGTTGTCGGGATGTTGACTACGCACACTAAACACTTCGCGGCCATGAATCGCAACGAGCGGGAGTGCGAGCACATCACTCGCATCACGTGAATTGACGTAGCTGGGGGCTCCACCACGAATCAGGATGACGTCACGAGGAGTGGTTGCTGCTGCAATTTCGGCCACTTGTGCGATTGCACCTGCGTATTCGGGGGTCTGGATTACTGGGCGCATGGTAGCCCCCAAAAAGAGCACGAGCAGGGCAGTACTCCCCGCACTTAACAGGCGGCGCCACCACTGTTCATTCCATGTCCAAACGATGGCGTAAGCACTGAGCAAGGCGAGCCCCGGATAGATGGTCGGCAGATAGCGGCGCATAATGTAGATGTAGGTCTGCGCACTCGTACCGTAACTCAGCTGAATGAAGATGATGGCGGTGGTCAGCGTGACGACCATGAAAAACCAATCGCGCCGTGTCAGCCCACGCCATAGCCACAACAAGAGGCCAACGGCGCTTGTGAGAATCCCGATGGGTGAGATGTACCAGCCAACACGTACCAAATTGGCCATCGAGTTCGCATACATGTCACGCAGTGGTTCGGCGGTTTGCGCTTGCCCACGGAGCCACTGGAGGATGCCACTGATGCGTTGAGAGATGGCATCTGCGTAGGTGGGTGGGGCGATTGGCGCTCCGATATACCCTTGTAACACGAGGCAGTGGTCGGTGGGGTTGCTCCGTTGCGTGGCACTGAGGCACGATGGTGCGGCAGTGATAAGTGCTGGGGTCAGGATTTGTGGGCGGATGAGATACGCATATGCCACCACCACAATACTGGTTACCGCTGCAATGCGCATCAATGGCCCATACCAGGGGGTGATCCAGGTGAGTACGCGTGCGGGTGCGGTGCTACGTGTGCGAATGAGCCAAATGATAGCTACGAGCACCAGCACAGCGCCGATTTCTGCACCAATTCGCCCATATTGCCACGGTGCATCAGCAATGCTTTCACCGGGGCAGGGTTGCATGGTCAACGGTGAACAGGGGCGTACCTGGAAGACGCGTTGCAGAGTCGGCGTCAAAAATGGATAGATTGCAAGAGCGGTCAGCGCACTTTTTTGGAAGAGGGCAAAAAACGTGTCAATGAAGTAGTTTTTCGAGATGGTGAGTAGGTGAATGAGCCCATGCATGCCACAAAACACGAAGCCACCAACCAGCCAGCGGAGCGGGCTGTCGAATTGTTGCGTTATCCAGCGCCACAGTATCCAGGCGAGGAGTGGTGCCACCACGAAGACAAAATCAAGGCGCGTCAAGATGAGTTGCCCGGCAGCGGCTCCTGCCAGTAGTGCGGCGTAGCGGGCATCTTGTGGTTGTGGCCGCTGGGCGATCCGTGCAATGCCGTACACCACCACAAAGATTAACCACTGTGCGGTGGTTTCTGACATGGGGTAGCGACTAAACCAGATTTGCACGCTGTTGAGTGTCAATAACAGCATGGCGATGATACCGAGCCACGACGAATGCATGGCGCGTCCTGCCATACCGACGCTCCAGACGCCGAGCACACCCGCAAACCCCGTGGCTAATAGGGCATATTGGATGCCGAACACGCTGGCAAACAAGGCAATCCAGGCCGGAAAGAGGTGCAAAAATTGCGGTGTGAACTCGCCCTCCTGTAGACGAGATTCGCTGATGAAAAGTCCAGCGAGGCGCATGCGAGATGACATAAAGCGCATCCCCGATTGTACCCCGAGCAAATTGCTCCAGCCTTGGGCGGCATCGCTGTCTTGGGCTTTGCGTTGTGCCAAATCGGCCACAATAGGATCGTATTGCTGTATGCTCCCCGTCCGTGCAATCATCATGCCTGTGTTGGCATAGATGCCCGCATCGCGCCCACCGAGAATGACTTCACTCGGTGTACCGAAGAGCACGATGGCACCAAGCAGGATGCCTGATGCACCGAGCATGGCCGCGCGTTCGGCGGGCATGATGCGGGGGAAGCGCAGTGTAATCTGGTGTTGCCGACAACGGAGTATGGCCAGAACAACCACTACGGATACGCTGCCCAGCTGGAGCGGCAACGAAAAGATGCCGATGGCCGCCAGTGCAACTGCGACGCCACCGTGTACGAGCGCACCCGTGATGGCGGCCTGGAACAACGAGTCAACCCCGTTGTCATGCGCCTCACGCCAGGCACGAATCGGCCATCCCGTCAGTGTGACGGCAACCACTGCCAGCAACAAGTATAAAATCGACACGCGTAACCCCGTTGTATGGATATCCCTGCGACGTATTGTAACTGAATATGTCTTTGGGGTGGTACTTTTTGTGTAATTAGGTGCAGAACTACAAAATTGCTTGACAATGATGCAAGACTACCCATATAGTGTGTAGTATTCTATTACGACACCTGTAGTATACGATTTTCGTATCGAGGAATATCTGCATGCCCGACAAACTGGTTATCGTTGAGTCCCCCGCCAAGGCCAAAACAATCGGCAAGTATCTTGGCGCTGGCTATCGTGTCCTTGCATCTGTGGGGCATGTACGCGATTTGCCCGAAGGAAACGAATCCATTGATGTGGAGCATGATTTTGCCCCGACATATGTGATTATGCCTGAAAAAGAGCAGGTGGTGTCGCAGTTGCGCACGTCAGCGCGTGGTGCGAGTGCCGTCTACATGGCCACTGACCCTGATCGCGAGGGTGAAGCCATTGCGTGGCATATTGTGCAGGCCATTAACATTCCCAAAAAAACACCGATTCATCGTGTCACGTTTACCGAAATCACCCCCAATGCGGTCAAACAAGCCATTGCGCAACCGCGTGACATTGACATGTCGCTGGTAGATGCGCAACAGGCACGACGTATTCTCGATCGCTTGGTGGGGTATCGTTTGTCGCGTGTATTGTGGAAACGGGTGCGCCGTGGCTTGTCGGCGGGGCGAGTACAATCGGTGGCAGTCCGCTTGGTGGTCGAACGCGAACGAGAAATTAATGCGTTTGTGCCCCAGGAATACTGGAGCATCGAAGCCGATGTGTTGCAACAGACGGCCAAAGCAACTCCCTTTCGTGCCAGTCTCATCGAAATCGCTGGACGCAAGCTCGACAAATTTGATATTGCGAATGCGACGCATGCCAATCAGATTGTGACCGACTTGACCGATGCGCAGTGGCGTGTGGCGAATGTCAAACGGAGCGATAAACGGCGTAACGCGGCTCCCCCCTTTACTACCAGCACCATGCAACAAGAAGCATCCCGTAAGCTCGGCTTTTCTGCCAAAAAAACGATGATGGTGGCGCAACAGCTCTACGAAGGCATTGACCTGGGCAGTGAAGGTGCCGTCGGCTTGATTACCTATATGCGTACGGATAGTGTGAATGTGTCCCAAGACGCTCAACACGAGGCTCGTGCCTTTATTCAGGGGCAGTATGGTGCCGATGCGGTTCCCGCCAAACCGAATACGTATACCACCAAAGCACGTGGTGCCCAAGAAGCCCACGAAGCGATTCGCCCTACTGCGGTCAGCCGTACTCCGGCCAGCCTCAAGGCGCATTTGAGCCATGATCAATCACGCTTGTACGATTTGATTTGGAAGCGCTTTGTGGCAAGTCAGATGGCTCCTGCCGTCTTTGATAGTATGACCGTTGACATTGCTGCAGGGCGAACCCTGACCACTCCTGCGCCCTACACCTTCCGTGCCACAGGCTCCGTCCTCAAGGTGCCTGGCTTTTTGGCCGTCTACAACGTGAGTCTCGATGACGGCGAAGAAGACGAAGACAGCGAACGCCGCCTGCCACTCTTGAGTAGCGGTGAACCGCTGACACTCAAGTCACTGACACCGAATCAGCATTTCACTGAGCCACCACCTCGTTATAGCGATGCGAGCCTCATCAAAGAGCTCGAACGCCTCGGTATTGGCCGCCCCTCGACCTATTCACCGACCATTGCAACCATCGTTGAGCGCAAATATGTGGAACAACAGAATCAACGCTTTGCACCGACGGTGCTGGGGATGACAGTCAACGATTTGTTGGTGCAGGATTTTGCCAACATCGTAGACTACGAATTTACATCCGACCTCGAAAAACGGCTCGATACGATTGCAGAAGGAAACACGCCATGGGTGCCCGTGGTGCGCTCATTCTACGAACCGTTTAATGCGGCTATTGTGGCAACAACGGGCGAACGTGTGGACGTGGGTACCGGATTACCGTGCCCCAAATGTGATGGGGGGATGCTGATTGTGCGCTTTGGCCGCCAAGGCGAATTTGTCGGCTGTAACCGCTACCCGGATTGTCAATTTACCAGTGATTTTGCGCGTGACGAACATGGCCGCATTGCCCTCAAGGGGCGGAGCGAAGATGGCGAACTTACCGTTGTACCCGATGTGACCTGCGATATCTGTGCTGGGCCGATGGTGATGCGCAAAGGGCGCTTTGGGAACTTCTTGGCATGTACCAAGTACCCAGAATGCCGTGGCACACGCAAACTCGGCCGCGATGGGAAACCGGTGGCACCACCAGAACCCACAGGGGTGTCTTGCCCCAAATGCCAACAAGGCCAACTGCTGGCCCGTCGCGGTAAGTTTGGGCGCCCGTTTTATGGCTGTAATCGCTATCCGCAGTGTGATTATTTGGTGAATGACTTGGCCGAAGTCGCCAATTTTGACCCAACTGCGGTGAGCACCGCCACCAAGCCGGCACGCAAAACCAGCACCACTACCAAGCCGGCACGCAAAACCAGCACCACTACCAAGCCGGCACGCAAAACCAGCACCGCCACCAAGCCGGCACGCAAAACGAGCACCACTACCAAGCCGGCACGCAAAACCAGCAGCGCCACCAAGCCGGCACGCAAAACCAGCACCACCACCAAGCCGGCACGCAAGACGAGCACTGCCACCAAGCCGG
The DNA here is from genome assembly GCA_041165505.1 of Chloroflexota bacterium. GTDB lineage: Bacteria > Chloroflexota > Chloroflexia > Chloroflexales > Roseiflexaceae > UBA965. Next base: position 38,549 of record JBEANH010000009.1, read on the forward strand.
CACGCAAGACCAGCGGTGCGACCGATGTGGTAGAGTCAGTAAAAAAGATTGTGATGTAGGATTTCCATCGTAATTTTGGCATTGACGCGTCTGTTGTGCGCTGCACACAGGCGCGTACCGTTTTTGTCTGCAAAAACGGTACTCCTATGGAATCGTATGGCGAACAGCGGAGGCAACAGATGGAAACGATACAGGAGACGCGCGTGGGGATGTGGTTGGCCTGGGGATTGATTGCAGGTGGTGTACTTTTGGTGTTGTGGCAGGTGCTTTATGTGCCACCCACGCACGAACTTCCTGTGGTAGCCGCGACTGAGATTGCCGGTGATATGGTACTTCCCCCCGTCACTGCTACGATGGTCGCATCGAGTGTGGTATATATAAGTGGTGCAGTAATCCGCCCTGGGGTCTATGCGGTAGCGGCAGATGCGCGTGTGGCAGATGTGGTATCACAGGCTGGTGGGCTTCATGCGGATGCAGACCTGGTTGCGATTAATCTGGCTGCGCCTGTGACCGATGGACAGCACGTTCACGTGGTAGCGAGTGGACCTACGGCGGTGTCGGTACAGGATGCAACTGGTGTGGGCACAGACTCGACCCAAATCGCCATTAACACGGCTACTGCTGCCATGCTGGCCGAATTGCCAGGGATTGGTCCCGCTCTTGCAGAGCGCATCGTTGCATATCGCACCACGCACGGTGATTTCCACAGCATGGAAGCACTCGGTGAAGTGCCTGGTATTGGCCCGGCGCTCCAGACGAAGCTACGCCCGTATATTCGCTTTACATGATTTGGCAAAGGACAGACGCATGCACCATGACAACCGCCGGACTCGCATTGTCGCAACCATTGGCCCAGCTACTGAATCAGACAGTCAGTTGGATGCACTCATTGCGGCGGGAATGAATGTAGCACGGTTGAATTTTTCGCATGGTACCCACACCGATCACGCACAGCGCATCCGTGCCATTCGGGCGGCTGCCACACGCACCGGGCAGTCTGTGGCAATTTTGCAGGATTTGCAGGGCCCCAAAATCCGTACTGGGGCGCTACGAGATGGCCAAGCAGTGATGCTCGAAGCGCATGCGGCATTTTTTATTACGACCCGTGAAATCATTGGCGATGTCCACGGTGTGTCAACGACCTACACCCATTTGCCGAGTGATGTACGACGCGGGGATCGCATTTTGATTAGTGACGGACTCATTGAGCTCCAGGTTCAAGAGATACAGGCAGACACAGTGCTGACGCAGGTCATCTCAGGGGGAGAGCTGCGACAACATCAGGGCATCAACTTGCCGGGTGTCGCGGTGAGTATTCCTGCCCTGACCGCCAAAGATCGTGACGATTTGGCATTCGGGTTGGCGCATGACGTGGATTACGTGGCGCTATCGTTTGTACGGCGTGCTGCCGATATGCAACTCATCCGTGATGCCATTGCTGCCCACGGTAAAAAGGTGGGGGTGATTGCCAAGATTGAAAAGCCCGAGGCGTTGACCGAACTCGAAGGAATTCTTGCCCTGTGTGATGGGGTAATGGTGGCTCGCGGCGATCTCGGTGTGGAGATGGCACCTGAACTGGTACCAATTGCGCAAAAACGGATCATTGAGGCTGCAAATCACATCGGTGTTCCCGTGATTACAGCAACACAGATGCTCGATTCGATGATCCGCAATCCGCGCCCCACACGTGCCGAAGCAAGTGATGTTGCCAATGCGATTATTGATGGCACGGATGCGGTCATGCTGAGTGGCGAAACCGCCACAGGGGCGTGGCCAATTGATGCGGTGCGCATGATGCACCGGATTGCGATGGCAACCGAGCAGAGTGGGCGCTATGGTGATTTTGGTGCCCCCGAACCTGATGGGCACGGCCCAGCAGATATAACCGCCGATGCCATGAGCAACGCAGCATGCACCATTGCCCGTGACGTGAATGCGGTAGCGATTATCGCATTTACCATGTCGGGTCTCACTGCACGATTGGTGTCACGCCATCGCCCCAACACGGCAATTATTGCTGTTTCCCCATCGCATGCCACAGTCAACCGTATGGCACTGGTTTGGGGGGTACGCGCCTATCATGCCCGTGCAGTGAGTCGCCTCGATGACCTCATCGCAGAGTTACAAATGCTCCTCGTCGGCAACAATATTGTTCCCGCAGGGAGCACTGTGGTTCTGGTAGGCGGTCACCCGATTGCAGTGGGTGGTGCGACGAATTTTGTAAAGGTGATGGAACTGTGATACAGCGCATGCGTGTGTTGGTAATCGGTGTACTCTTTGCTGTCTGTGTGTACGACAACCCGCAGCGTGTCGGAGCGGCTGGCACGGCGCAACCGCAGGCCGCCATGTTGATTATTGCCAGCGATGATACGCGGCAACTCATCATTGATGTGGGTGATGCCCGTGCCGACCGCGAAACACTCAACGTGCCAGCCGCGGTACGTGCCCGCCCACTGAGTGAATCCCCGTTGCCTGCGCTGGTGCAACAATTCATGGTGCCCACTGTCACGCAAAAGTATCTCTTGCTCAAAGGTGAGCCTACGGCCACCCCTGCGCCTACGGCTACGCCATATCTCCCGCGTCAAACGGCTTCGTTTCGTATCCAAGCACCCAATACGCTTGACACCCCTGCAGGGCAGACTGGCGCACGTTTTGTCGAGCTGACATGCCCGCAATGCCCACCAGCGTGGGAATCATCAATCTTGGCACAGTTGCCTGCCTATGCGCCGATTATCGTCTATGCGCCGGGTGCGGTTACGCTGCCCGGTGCATGGCTGATTCACATCCAGCCTGTTGATACACCGGCACTCCCACCACTGGGGCGGGTGGTGCACCTCTTCGAACGTCTGCCCGATGAAGCACTTGCACAGGCTACATGGCGTGCAGGGGATGTTGCGCCTGCCACATACCCTGCACGTCGCATGCTCCAAGTTGATGGACGCATGACGTTGCTCCGTATTGTTTTTTGTCTGGTTGCCGTTTTGTTTAGTAGTATTGCGTCGTTTTATTTGAGCATGGCGGTGCTGCGTCGCATGCATGCGGCGGTGGGCTACAAGCCGGAAAAATAGCGTGGATGTTGTATCTCAGCGTGTGATGCTGAAATCCACGGTACAGCGAACAGTCACCGGATTGATCCGGTAGATGTTCTGCGCCAACAGTTGCTGGTCGGGGTGGGGGCGATAGTACTGCGTATAGCGGATGACGCGTGTACCGGTGATGCCGTTTTCAGACATCCAGACATTGGCGAGGTAGCGGATGCTTTTTTCGCGTCGGGTAAATGAACAATCCTTTGCACCGATTTCGCCACGTCGGAACCGTACCGTGTTGCCAAAGTAAATGCGGTCTGAGCGGTGATAGGCCAAACGTGAGCCATCAACATCGAGAATCGGCAATAGGGTGTCTGTTTGTGCATCTGCCAACGTGAACCAGTTGTCAACCATCTGGAGATCAATGTTGTTAAACACGTTGATGGGGGCAATCCCATAGAATTGTGCCGCCATCACGAGCGGGTGTTGGTCGTTGCCTTTAATACCGATATAGGGAGCAGGCATTGAGACTGCGTAGATGGCGCTCAGCACTACGAGATGCCAGCTGACGATATGAAAGAGTGGCGAGAGTTCGTTGCTCGGGCGTGCGCCGGTGTGCCATTCTGGTTTGGGGCGTGGCAGTGCGCATACGCCAAACATGGCGCGGCGGTGGGCGGCGATGTAGCGATAGAGTGCCGGCCCAATTGTTGTCACGCGCCCAAGCCAGAGGATGGGGATGACCATCCAGAGCAACACGAGATGGCGTGCCAACGCTTCGTAGAGCGCATACCCCGCATGTACGGTGCCTTGTGGTGGCGTGACACCGTGTAAGTCTTCGAGTGCGGCATCAATGGTGATGCCGTACTGTGCCAGAGCAGCATGATTGTGTGACACAGGGGTGAGCACGACGCGGTCAAAGATATCCACGGTGCGCACAAACTGCACGGTGCGATCACATAAGTTGCATTTGTCGTCATAAAACAACAACAACTTTTTCGTGTCGTCCACTCCCCAGCGTGGCCAAAACAGCGCGATCCACATTAGTGCTTCGATGTACGCTAATGAGCCGAGTTGCAGAATAACACCCGAGAGGATGAAGAACAAAATCCCCCAGATGATGATAAATCGGCGCCACCACCCACCGAGCAGTACCCAGGGCATGAGCATGACATACCAGACCATCATAAAGACCAATGAGATTCGTGCAAGCAGGACGGCTATGCTACTCTCGAGTAGAATGGGCTCGAAGAGAGCATGAAACCGTGACATGAAATTGCTCACAAAAAGCATGGGTCCGGCTACACCTGTCATCCACGCAGACTCGTTGAGATGCATCAAAAACGAATAGACGCACATCAACCAGTACGAAGTGACCAACAGGAATTTGGCAACGGTGATAGGGGTGTCACCAGGAATCTGCGCTCCGTACCCCAACACGGGCCGGAGTGCCGGAAAGCGCCGTATAAGGATACTGTCTACGGACAAGTTCCGCCCTGATTCCGTCAGTATGAAAAATACCGCAACCATGGCGCCAATGTCATTGCCGAGGGTGCTGGTGCCGAGTACTGCTTCGCCCACTAACCACATTACAAACATAAAAAAACCGAGTGCAAACTGCGTACAAAACCCGATCATGATAAACAAGGCGAAGAAGAACTCCATGCCGTTGTAAATTCCCACGGGAGTGAAATATTCCTCGGGGAGGAGCAGTGAGGCTACGTCTACGGCCCGCATAAAGATGATGAAGCCGAAACAGATGCGCAGTATGGCAAATTTGTTGCGTTCTTGCCCGCTCGTTAATGGAAATGCACGCTGCTGGAGAAAGCCCACAAAGCGTGGCCATATATGCACAAATGCTGGTATTGTGCGCATAATCATCATCACAACGCCAGCTATTACTACAAAACTTCCAATGAACGCGATTAGCATGGTCTGGTAGGTGTTCAGTTGCATGGCACATGCCCTCGTAGTTGCCTTTGTCGCCGCCATTATATCATAGGTATGCGGAAAACACTGCCGTGATGTGATGGATAGACGCGAGGAATATCATTTATATTATGGTATATAGTCTTAATTCTTCATTCATAATTCTTCATTCATAACCAATACTTACGCCAAAATTACGGAGCATAACAATGGCTTTTCCAAAATTGTCCGGGCGGTATGGTATTCGCCCCTACGATGGGGGGGGGATGACGGGCGGTATGGTATTCGCCTCTACGATGGGGAGGGATGACGGGCGGTATGGTATTCGCCCCTACGATGGGGGGGATGACGGGCGGTATGGTATTAAAAATACTTCCGCCTGTGGTGCAGAATGGATTAAAAATCCCATTTGAGGGAGCATTTTTGGCGCAAGGGCGGATCAATGCACCGCCTCACCAGCAACGTGCGGCATTATTCATAATTGCGCCTACCGCCCTCTGCGTGCGGATGATGCAGGTACAATAACTAGAGGTGACGCATGAAGGGACATCCGTGGCACTACGGAACGTGTACCCACATGGATGCGTCTACACCGTAGGTATGTCGTAGAGATGATGGGTGACCGACATGGACAGAGTGGTGCGTCTCAGCGTGATGGTGATGCTCCTGTGGGCAAGCATGCCACCGGTGGCGGTGCATGCACGTGCCATGGGGCGCCCCGACCACACGTATGCGGCTGTGCCGCTGGTGGCCACAGCAACGCGCCCCGCCTCCGTTACCCGTACCGCCACACGCACCCCTCCCCCGACATTCACCCGTACCGCCACACGCACCGCATCTACGACAGTCACACCCAGCCGGAGCAGAACGACCACACGCACCCGTACCGCTAGCATGACGAGGAGCAGGACGGCTACGCGTAGTGCGAGCCGTACGCGTAGTGCCACTGCGACGCAGACGCCGACCCGGAGCATGACTGCATCTGTGACTCCGTCAACGACATCGTTACCGACGGCGACAGCTACGCGTATGGGTGGGACATTGGTACCCGCAGACATGATGGGACTCGTCGGCCGAGATCCCTACTTCGAGTTTGTAGATAATCGTATTAACACGGTCGCCCAAGAGCGCATGGGCTATGAAATGGCACGTCTGGGTGTGCGCTGGGTGCGTCTCGATATCCGGTTACCAGTCGGCTATACCACCAGTAGCGCAGCAATAACTGCAGCCATTAGTCGCTACGACTTTTTTATTACCGATGTTGCGCCGCGGTACGGCATCAAGGTCCTGCTATTGCTGAATTTTGACCTCATCATGGGCGTGGATGCCAATGAATTGATGCGTGGCCCCTATACCACCGATCCGCTGTACGGACCGAGCTACAACACCTACATGCGGGCATGGATGCAACGCGCCTGGCAGATTGTAACGCGCTACGGGAATCATGTGGCAGCCATCGAGGTACTCAACGAAGCCAATCGGCTGCCACGCTACACGAGCAATGGTCCGCTGGGAAACGCAGTCCCCGCCCCCGTGTTTGCACAACTGATTGCCACGCTCTATCAGGCGTGTAACGGAGGCGCGTTGCAGGTTGCATGTGCCGGTACCCCGATTATTTTGGGTGGACTGCATCCACGGGGTACCAACGCCCAAGGCACAACACCTGCGCAGTCTGACATGGCTTATCTCCGTGATATCTACCACACTGTAGCCTTTACGACGGCGTATGCCACACTCGGGAGATGGCCACTCGATGCAGTCGGCTATCATCCTTATCCTGTTGAATTAGCCTATATCGGGGTCCGCACGCAACATGCGGCACTCGATCGTCTCCGTGCTACACTGCAGGCGCTCGATGATGGATTACGCCCAGTCTGGATTACCGAAATCGGCTACAACGTAGCCTATGCGAGCCAAACAGCGGCGCAACAAGCGCAATTTTTGGGTGCCATCTATCGTGCCTATGCAACGCGCACCTTGGCCAACGGCGCGGCCGAAGTGCCGGTGGCGTTTTGGTTTAAATACGAGGACTTTCCTCCGGCAAGTGGTGTAAATGCCCAACAGTGGGGCTTGGTGCACATCCCGTTTGTGAGTGGCGCATGCCCCGGGGATGCCTGCTATGCAGCTGATGGTGCTCCTACGCTCTATCGCCCGGCGTGGTACGTCTACCGTGATCTGCATCCATAGATGGACGAAGTGGCGGATAGCCGTATTGTGATTGATACCTATACGAGGGGAAACGGGGATTGCTTGAGCCGAAACGTGACGTCACCACGCCGTCCAAGCTGTTGCCATGGCGATGTATAAAACCGATATTCGGCGTTCGTGTCAAAGGCAATGTTTGCGGTAATGAGAGACTGTTGGAGCCGCATGGCCGCTGTTTCCATGGAAGATTGCATAAACAGACCATCTAATACAATGGCTGCCACAATGAGTGGTGCATGTGTGGTTATTTCAACTGCATGTGACAGTGGGGTGGGCGCATCTATGGCGACGAGATCGCTACCGAGATACATGCGCACATGTGATTCATCGGCGCCACAGGCGCTCATCACAACAGGAGCTACTATTGGGAGCGATTGGTGCTGGTAGTTGCCCCCAGTTACATAGTGGGATAATTCGCGGAAGCCGCTATTAAGGCGTATTGTATAGGGACCACGCACACGCACTTGGGCGAATGTGGCTGCCGGATAGCGCCGATATTCGATGTCGTGGGTGCGGAAGATGACATTGTAGGGCTGGTGCGTCTCGAGCATACCATCCACCCATATACGAGACAAAAAGAAGGCGGCGCGAAGACGATAACGAATGCGAAGGGCGCCGCCTAATCTAATCTACGTGATGGCTTGAGTGGTGGATGTATGACTTGCACAGTTTTTATCAATGATGTTGAACAAAAAATGTGCGAACTATGGTGACTGCCATTGAGCGACGTATGCTTTGACGCTTGCAACATAGACGGGGACATCATTTTCAAAGGCAGGTGCATACACGGGGAGGATGCTATCCACGGTGTAGACACCGCGACCTTCCACGTATTCGACGGCAATCAGGCGGAACCAGTCGCGAATACCACTTTCCCAATCGGGATAATCGCGAAAGCGCCCGTAGCAGTTGGCATACCCGGCACAGATGATGTTGCCCACGTTGTGTGTCGTACTTCCGTCCGCCTTGATGCCTGCCCACATTGGATTGGTTCCCATGCCCGATTCGTGCATGAAAAACGCAAGCGCATACACGGGATCAATGCCATAGGCGAGTCCCGCATCTATCCACGCTTGACCAGTCCCTTGGGCGGGGGAGCCGTAGAGCCGCAAAATCTCGTTGATGCGGTCCGCAGTAATCGTAGGTGGCCCCAGTACGCTACTCTCGCCTGTGGGTACCACCCGTGCTACGGGTGGGGTGTCGGGCAAACTGGGGATGCTAATCAGATTGGTGACCGCAATGCCAACTGGCTTCATAAATGCACTAATCACCGGGTTGAAGTTGCTCACATTCGGTGATGTTTGCTCTTGGTGCTGGGCGATGCTCAAGCCCAACCAGACCAGAATCAAAATTAGTGTGACCCAGATGATGTTGGTGCCCGCAGTATAAATCAACGATGGTTGATTGGCAGCATGCATGTAGAGGTCGTTTTCCTCGCTATATACGAGTGGTGTGGTATTGCGTGGGCGGACATGCTTGGCGGTGGTGCTGTTGCGTTGTACGCGCACATCCATGCTCCCCGTCTTGCGAGGGGCCAGCGAAAGCGCATCACTTCTGCCAGATTGCGTGGGGAGAGCCCCCGTCTTGCCGGATTGCATGGGGATGGCCCCCGTCTTGCCGGATTGCATGGGGATGGCCCCCGTCTTGCCGGATTGTGTGGGGATGGCCCCCGTTTTGCCGGATTGCGTGGGGATGGCCCCCGTCTGGCGCACACGCACATCTACTGCCGGTTGAGGGGCAGTCATGCGACCCGTGTGACGAATCACCGGTGCAGGGCGCGTTGGGCGCACGACCGGAATGGGTCCTGTGAGTAGATTTTCGAGTAAGTCGGCAGCATCAGCCGCATTGACTTGTGGGTGATTTTTGTCATTCATACGTAACTATGATAAAGTCTGCATGGCCATGTGTCAATTAGAATCACATAAGAATTTAGTCATTTACAGTGTACCACGTCCACACAACCATGGATGCAGTTGTCCACGCGCCAACCAAGCTTCGATGGCAGGACCAGGGAGTGCGCCACGATCGGTTACGACGCTGGTAATCTGTTCGAGCGGGGTACTATCATTTTCTGACGGTAGCAGGGCAGAAATCTTGTCTGCGACGCCGTCGAGTGGCCATGGATGTTGTTGCCCGTGGAAAAAATCGTTGGAGAGCAGCTTTTCACTTGTACACAACGTATACACGGGAATCCCGTGTGCCTGTGCCTTGGCGACGAGTGCAGCCGTCCCCCGCTTATTGGTAAGCCCATAGGTATCGAGGGTGTCAGCACCCACCATGAGTGCGTCATATTGATGTCCGGTACGATCGAGGGCGTGGATGTCTTCTACATCAACACTGACGCCGATGGCTGCAATCCGCTCAGCCAATGCATTGATTTCATAGGCCAGTGGGGTATTCACACAGGTTACATGCACCCGGTGCCCACTCCGTAGTGCGTGTTGCAGGGCATACTGCACCGTCGTACTATAACCATAGGTGATAATGTGCTGCGTGTTGCTCAGAAATGCCACACTATGAGCCGCGGTGTCAAGGACACGCTGATTGAGCTGGTGGCGAATATCTGCAACCACCTGTGGCAAAACACGATGCATGTCACAGACATCGTTGACATCGTCGAGTGCCCACTGCACGGTACTCACCATGTTGACGAGTGCGGCCATGGCCTGGCGCTCGCTAATGAAATTCCACCCTAAGCGGAATATGTCGCGACGAAATGCATCTGGGGAAGTCGTCTGTATGGTGGCGGCGTGTTGTAAGAGTACACTGGTGGCACGTACAACTACCTGGGCGGCACCATAACGTTGCTCAAGAATCATAGAACGTGCTCGGTGTGTGAAGAAAGGTAGAACAGCACTGTGCGATGGCGAATCATCAACGTTGAATGATGCGTGTGCCTATTATACAGTATTTGTACGTCAGTTGTATAGATGGTAGACATGGGTATTCGAGGTATGTAAGATTTCGAAACCACAATATTTGACATATTCGAAACAAAATCATACCATGGGCACACATTCACCAACCAGCACCCAAATCAATCAGCAAATGGAGTGGGCATGGGAGCACGTACCAAAGAGCGACGTGAGCGAATTGTCGCATTAGCCAAGCAAGACGGCTTTGTGAGTGTGGTTGCACTCGCAGACATGTTTCGTGTATCCGAGGTCACCATTCGGAGTGATTTAGATGTGCTCGAATCACAAGAAGTGCTGATGCGTACACATGGTGGCGCCTACTGCAACGAAAAGCGGCGCTATACGAATAAAACGGGATTACCGGGGCGCATTGACCGCGTGGCAAGTGGTGCAGTGGCGCTGATAGACGACTATGATGCCATCATGCTCGAGGGTGGGGTGATTGGACGTGCCCTAGCGAGCCGGCTTCACGAGCGGCGTGGCTTGATGATCTACAGCGATGCCATTGATATAGCCGTACAACTCGAACATTCCACCCACACGGTGGCTTTATTGGGTGGAGTGATTGCCGATGGGCGCTCGATTGGGTGGCCCGATTTGAATCAATTTTTGCCACAGGGAGTACGTGCGCGGTGTCTGTTTCTGGCGGGTGTCGGCCTCGACGACATCGGACGTGATGTGGCAGTGCGGCGCGATACCCTACGCCGGCGCATGATGGACGTCTGTGACCAAGTCGTGTTGATGGTGGAGAGTGGCGAATTAGCCGAATTGGTGCGGAGGGACCACCTCCACGAACTCGAATGTGTCACACGGATTATCACTGATGATGCCATTGATAGTGTGACTATTGCCCGCCTCGCAGGGAGTGGCATCCCCATGACGATTTGTGGCACGGGTGGTCGTCGCAACGTCGAAAACATGCCCGTCCGACGGTGGCGTATCGGTTTTGCCAATCAGGATGAACGCCTGCCGTTTGCTGCTGCTGTGCGTACCGGCATGGTGGAGGCTGCCGAACAATCGGGAGTAGATTTACTGCTCGCAGACAATCGCAGTGATGGCGATACGGCACTCGCAAATGCGGAGTCATTCATCAAAGCACAAGTTGATTTGGCGGTTATTTTTAACACGGACGCACGTACCAACAATAAAATCATCGAAGCCCTACGCCAAGCCAATATCCCTGTGATTGCCATTGACATACCGATTCCTGGCGCCACGTTTTTTGGGTTCGACAACTACCGGGCCGGTCTGATGACTGGTCGTCTGCTCGGGCAGTATGTTCGGCGCCAGTGGCAGGGGATGATTGATGCGGTGTTTTCACTCGGCTTGCCGATTTCGGGACCAGTACCAGCGGCGCGTATGCAGGGGCAAATTGATGGACTTCGTGAGCAGATTAACGTGCCCGATCCACGCATCATCCACCTCGATAGTCGCAACACGAGCGTTGATTCGTGTGCGGCAACGCGTCAAGCCATCAAAAAAATCCGGCGCACCGATCGCGTGGTGATTCTCGGAATCAACGATGAAGCTGTGCTCGGTGCATTGTCCGCATTTGCCGAAGATGGCACCTTGGCGCGGTGTGTGACAGTGGGACTCGGTGGGGATGTTTCTGCGTTGCGTGAGCTCAAACGCTCGGGGAGCCGAATGATTGGGGTGGTTGCAAGTTTCCCTGAACGCTACGGTGAACGGGTCATCGAAATGGCCTGTGCGATTTTGCAACGGCGAGCTGCCCCACCAGCCCGTTACACCAATCACTGCTACGTGTTGTCCGAAGAAACAATGCGCCAGTTGGATATGACGGCATTACGCGGCAGTGTGGTGTCTGCGAGTGAATATAGTGCACAACGACGAGGGGTGTAAAGGAGGATGTCTATGACAGATGTACCAGGGTATGCCGCATTGGCCGAGGCACTCCATGCTCAGGGGCTCGATGTAGGTGCCATCAAAGCAGCACTCAAGGCCCAACGTATTGAAACACCGAGTTGGGGCTATGCCAACAGTGGTACGCGCTTCAAGGCGTTTGCGTGGCCTGGTGCCGCTCGTACCACGCGTGAAAAGCTCGATGATGCGGCCATGGTGCACCGCATGACGGGAATTGCGCCCTCGGTGGCGGTCCACATCCCGTGGGACAAACCCGAAGACGGTGATTATACGGCGATGTGTCAATACGCCGAAAGCCGTGGGATTACGATTGGTGCGGTCAATCCCAACGTCTTCCAAGACGACCAATATCGCCTCGGCTCACTGGGCAACCCGGATCGTGGTGTGCAGGAGAGTGCACTCGACCATATGTTGGAATGTTGTGACATCATGGGCAAAGTCAAAAGCACTGCCTTGAGCCTGTGGTTTGCGGACGGTACCAACTATGCCGGCCAAGATAGCCTGCGGGCACGTAAACGGCGCTTCGAAGCCGGGCTAACACAAGTCTACAAACATCTCCCGGCCGATGGACGGATGCTGATTGAATACAAATTCTTTGAGCCGGCGTTTTATAGCACGGATATCCCTGATTGGGGCACGGCCTATGCCTGGGCGCTCAAACTGGGTCCAAAGGCGCAGGTGCTCGTAGACCTGGGGCATCACGCCCAGGGGGTCAACATCGAGCAGATTGTGACCTTTTTGCTGGATGAAGGTCGTCTCGGAGGCTTCCACTTCAACAACCGTAAATATGCGGACGATGACCTCATCGTGGGCAGTGCTAATCCGTACGAACTCTTCCTGATTTACAACGAGCTGGCTGGAGCCGAGCTTGGTGCCGACGAGCCAGCACGGAGCTGTGCCCGTGATGTGGCCTACATGCTCGATCAGTGCCACAACATTGAGGGCAAGATGCAGGCCATCATCTACTCGGTGCTCAACTGCCAGGAAGCCTACGCCAAAGCGCTCGTGGTGCCACGTGCCCAGTTGGCACAGGTGCAACAGGCAGGCGATGTGCTGGGTGCACACCGTCTGCTCAGCGATGCCTTCCGTACCGACGTGCGCCCGCTCCTCGCTCAGGTACGCCAAGAAATGGGTGTGCCCACCGACCCGATTGCGGCGTATAAAGCCAGCGGCTACGACGCCACAATCGCCAATGAGCGTGGCGTGGCTGATGCCTCGGGGGGATTCCAGTAGATTGTATGCTGTCGGGTTCTACCGCGCTGGATGTCGTATGACATCCAGCGCGTACCTTTTGTGACCATGCCAACGGTCATGGAGCAACACGAAAGGAGTGCCTGCAATGTCCCCACGAGTAGTAGCAGTGACATGGTGTACACCGGATGGTATTGAGCTCGCATTTGATATCTGCCAGGTGGTGCGTGAGGCACTACAACTGAGTGTGTGGCGTGCAGGTGGCGTCATGTTGGCGTGTTGTGTGACCCCCACCCACACCCAGCTGATGCTCCAGGTGCCTGCGGGATATGCCCCCGATTCCTTTATTCTGTGGGTTCGTGCCGCCGCTCAATATGCGCTTGCCCGCTACGCCGATGTACAACTTCCCGTGTGGCAGGATGTGTACTGCACACATTGGATAGATTGTGATGCGGTATACCGAGAAATCACCGCCTGCTTGCCACACACGGCGATAGCGCCGCGGTGAACGCAGGGGTTGCAAAGGGTGGGTCTGTCATCGAGATTATTCCCACATACTGCCTATACACGGTAAATATGCGAATGTCCGAACATTTTGTGGTATAATCGGCACATCCGCCGTTACCGGAGCAGTGGTGAAGGGTGGTATGATGGGGGCGTTCAGCATTCATACCAAGGAGGCACGCAATGAAGCGTCATGCGTACGTCGTCGATACGAGCAAAAGTCCCCACGCCCGCTTACGGCCGATAGCGCTCAACGGTGTCACCATCACCGATCACTTTTGGGCACCACGCATTCATACCAATGCTCATGTCACGTTGCCATCGCAGTACACGCACTGTGAAGAGACAGGCCGTATCGCCAATTTTCGCCGTGCGGCGGGGCGCGAAGCAGGTGATTTTGAAGGGCTCTTTTTCAACGATTCCGATGTCTACAAATGGCTCGAAGCAGTGGGCTGGAACGACGCCATCAGTGATACGCCGGCCTTGCAAGTCATCACCAAATCGGTCATCAACGATATCGTCTCGGCGCAGCGCAGTGACGGCTATTTGAATTCGTACTTTACCAAGGCGCGTGCCAATGAGCGTTGGACCAACTTCGACTTGCACGAGATGTACTGCGCCGGCCATTTTTTCCAGGCCGCAGTGGCATTGCACCGCACCACGGGTGACACGGTTGCACTCGAGGCGGCCTGCCGCATGGCTGACCACATTGACGCCACCTTTGGGCCGGTTGCGCAGGGCAAGCGTGCCATCACCGATGGCCACCCCGAAGTCGAAATGGCGCTCATCGAGCTCTACCGTGTGACGGGCGAACAGCGCTATCTGACATTGGCAGACTTCATGATTAGTGTGCGTGGTGGCAAGCAACTCTCCAACAAAACATTCGACAACAAATACTACCAAGACCATGTGCCCTACCGCGAACTCCACGACGTGGTCGGGCATGCGGTGCGCATGCTCTATTTGGCGGCAGGTGCCACGGATGTCTGGCTGGAGACAGGTGACCCAACACTCAAACAGGCTATTGATGCGCAGTGGCACAATTTGACACAAAAGCGCATGTACGTCAGTGGTGGCGTCGGTTCGCGCTGGCATGGCGAATCCATTGGTGACGACTACGAATTACCCAACGATACCGCCTACACCGAAACGTGTGCGGCCATCGCCTCAGTGATGTGGAACTGGCGTTTGCTCCAAGGCACGGGCGAGGCCCGCTATGCGGATTTGCTGGAATGGACGCTCTACAATGGCGTGATGCCAGGACTTTCATTGAGTGGCAACGAATACTTTTATCAAAATCCGCT
>JBEANH010000010.1:0-62643 GCA_041165505.1 Chloroflexota bacterium
CACGCCACCACATCGTGCATCTTTCACTGGGTCCCCGCCATCAAGCACATGTGGTGGCCACGCGCTTGTTTGCGGCACTCCGGGAACTTGATACCACGGATGTAGCACAGATTGTAACGAGCGAGCCACTTGGTGGTGGGGTGGCGGCAGCCATCTGTGATCGACTCTTTCGTGCTGCCGAGGGACGAATCATCAACGTGGATGAACACGCTGCCAGCTAACTTTTTACCGAATTATCATTGAACGGTAAAAAAGTTGTGCTATACTTTGCAGAATATTGAGGGTGAGGGGCCAAATATGACCTGGTGGAAACGGTTGTTTACTGGCACAGCAACACGCGACGGTGGACGTTATTTGTACGTCTACGTGCAGTGTGACCGTTGTGGTACGCCGGTACGAGTACGGGTAGACATCTACAACGATGCAGCCGTAGAATTCGATGACCGTGAACGAGAAATAGGCTACGTCTGGCGCAAGGACATCGTTGATGCCAAGTGCTTTCGTCCCATCCATGCGGAAATCACGTTTGATACGGCACGCCGCGAAATCACACGCCATATCAGCGGTGGCCACTACATTGATGACGCCACATATACGGCATTGACCACACCATCAACACGCAACACATAAGGAAGGATCCATGGATTACCACAATCCGGCCTGGCGAGCACAAATGCGCATTCGCCTCGATGTCAACAACACACTGCGGTCGCTGGTTGGGCCACACGGCATTGACGACGCACGCATTGCCCACTACATCCCACAAGCCGTAGCCGCCATTGCTGATATTGATACCAATCGTGCTTCGTTGGGGTGGCCCGATTTACCGCAACAAGACGTCAGTGCGATTCAGGCACAGGCGGCACGTATACGCCACGTTGAGAATTTCGTCGTATTGGGGATTGGGGGATCCGCACTGGGCAATATTGCCCTCCATTCTGCGCTCAACCATCCGTTTTACAACGATTTGCCACGAAGCAAACGTCTCGCACCGCGGCTATTTGTGATTGACAACTCGGACCCTGATTTGAATGCGGGGCTCCTCGAAACACTCGATCCAGCGAGCACCGTGTATAACGTGATTAGCAAAAGTGGTACCACCGCAGAAACGATGGCATCCTTTTTGTCGGTACGGGCACATCTATGCAACACACTCGGTGATGCGGCATTGGCTCAGCACATCATTCTCACCACCGATCCCACAGGTGGCTTTTTGCGTCAAATCGGTACCCAAGAAGGGTGGACGATGCTCGACTTGCCACCAAACGTGGGGGGGCGCTTCTCCGTGCTTAGCACCGTCGGTCTATTGTCTGCGGCAGTAACCGGGATTGACATCAATGCCTTGTTGGCTGGAGCGGCCTACGGCTACGAGATAGCGCGTCATCGCAATGTGATGCAAAATCCAGCAGCACTCGCAGCAATTATTAACCTGCTCTGTGCCCAGCAAGGACAAAACATGGTGGTGATGATGCCGTATGCGCATCGGTTGCGCCATATTGCCGATTGGTTTGCACAACTTTGGGCCGAAAGTCTCGGAAAGCGTGTCAATCTCAATGGTGAAGTGGTCAACGTGGGAACAACCCCCATCAAGGCGCTCGGCGCAACCGACCAACACTCGCAGGTTCAGCTCTATGTCGAAGGTCCGTACGACAAGTTGGTGAATTTCGTAGCCGTGGACTCGTATGCGGCCACACTCCCCATTCCCACCGCATATCCCCAGCTCGAAGGGGTCGCCTACCTTGGTGGGCACACCTTTAACGAGCTCATCAGTGCCGAACAGCAAGCTACTGCCATTGCCCTGAGTGATGCGGGACGCCCGAACATGACGCATCATCTCCCCGCAATCAATGCGTTTACCCTTGGTCAGCTCATCATGTTGTTTGAAATGCAAACAGCAATTGCCGGTGCGTTGCTCGGCATTAATACGTTTGACCAGCCGGGTGTGGAAGCAGGAAAAATTGCCACCTACGCCCTCCTTGGCCGACACGGGTTTGAGGCACGTAAGCGCGAAATCGAAGCTGCAGCGACCAAACGCGCAGCCCAATGGGAGGTATGACATGTCCATTTCCTGCCCACAATGCCAGCAACCGGGAGTCCCTGTTGCAACCGCGGCACAGGATGTTCAGCTCAACGATGCACTGCGAGCCACACTTGCCGCACCACCACTGCCAGTGCGCCGAACCACGGGAGGACTCGGATGTGCTACGTTGGCACTGAGTTTTGCGGTGTCGGTGTTTGTGAGTGTATTGGTCGGCGGTGTTGCCGAGCTCACCAACGGTACCAACTTCCCTGCTCAAGGGATGCGGCTCGGTGAGACGGGGGTCTTTACCGGGATTGCCACATTTATTGTGGTGATGGTGGCACTGTTTTCATTGTTTGTGTGGCGTCAGGCACGAATGGACACACACTACAAAGCACAATTTAGCCAGTGGCACCGACAAAAAACCGCATATGATGCCGAGTATTATTGTGCACGCTGTGATACGCGCTGGGACGCTACACCCGCTGCACATACAACGTAAGGACGTATTCAATGCGCCAGATTGATTTGCTCCTTTGCCATGCAACAGTGGTCACAATGGATACACACGGCACCATCGTGAATGATGGTGCCGTGGCTGTACATGCAGACCAAATAGTAGCCGTGGGATCGACCACAGCCCTCCAAGCACAATTCACTGCAACACAGCACATTGATTGTCGGGGATGTGCCATTATTCCCGGGCTGATAAACGCCCATGCCCACGTGCCAATGAGTCTATTGCGCGGCGTGGCAGCCGACCTCCAACTCGACGTGTGGTTGTTTGGCTACATGTTTCCCGTGGAGGGCAAATTCGTCAACCCGGCTTTTGTGCGTACCGGCACCTTGTTGTCGTGTGCGGAGATGATTCGCAGTGGCACCACCACATTTGTTGACATGTATTTTTTCGAAGAAGAAGTCGCCAAGGCGTGTGACGACGCAGGCATGCGTGCGGTATGTGGGCAATCGGTGATGCGCTTACCCTCACCCGATGCGGCATCGTTCGATGAAGGGCTCGAGCGCGCACGTGCATTCATTGCTGCATGGCACACCCACCCGCGGATTACCCCCACCATCGCACCACATGCACCATATACATGCACCGATGAAATCTATCAGCAGGCCGTTGAATTGTGTCGCACCTACGGGGTACCGTTGGTCACCCACCTTTCAGAAACCGCACGTGAAGTCGTAGAATCGCGTGATCACCGTCACGACACCCCAATCGGTTACGCCAATCGGGTTGGCGCGTTTGATGTGCCGTGTATTGCGGCCCACTGTGTGCATGCCACCAGCGACGACATCAAGCTCCTTGCACAACGCGGCGTAGGCGTGGCACCGTGCCCTACGTCGAATCTCAAACTCGCCAGTGGCGTTGCACCCTACATGCAATTTTTGGCGGCCGGTGTACGCACGGGACTCGGTACGGATGGCCCCGCATCGAACGACGATCAAGACATGTTCAGCGAAATCCATTTGGCCGCATTGTTGCCCAAAGGATTGAGTGGCGATCCTACCGCCATGCCAGCCAAGCAGGCTTTTGCATTGGCCACCTCATCTGGTGCACGTGCCATCCACCAAGAGGATCGCATCGGTTCACTCGAAGTCGGCAAACAGGCAGATATCGTGGTAGTAAGTCTCGATGGGCTCCACGCTACCCCACACTACACCTACGCCAACGAATCCATCTACAATCATCTGGTCTACACGAGTCATGCCAGCGATGTGCGCGACGTACTCGTGGCGGGTCGGCTGCTCATGCGTGACAAACAGCTTCTCACCCTCGACGAAGCAGCCATCAAGCGCGACGCACGCACAATTGCGCACGACATTGACACCTTTTTGGCCAATCGCGAAGAACACCTGCTTGACAAGGTGCTTGCCATCGGTACCGTTGCTGCCACGGAGATTTTTGAAATCCAGGTCAAAGCACAACTCACTGCCACCCAAGTGACTGCGGTAATGGCGGCGCTCCATCAGCCACCATTTACCTATTTGCGCGGGAATCGGCGCACCCAGTACGACACCTACTTTCTCTGGGATGATGCATCATATGGACGAATTCGCTTCCGCGAGGATGTGCGGCATACCGATAGTGGTGTGAATCCACCCTATTACACGCTCACACTGACCGAAAAGGCCTCACGCATTGAGCATAGTGCCGCCATCCAGATTAGTCGGGCTCGGTATACGGCACAGGCCAACCACAGTGAACGCTTTTATCGTGAGTATTTTCAACCGCAGCACGTTGTGACGATTACCAAGGAACGCCAACGTAGTCATATTTCATACAAACAGACTGATTTTGCCATCAACATTGACACATTGACCAATAGCCCCAATCCAGGCCCGTACCTCGAGATCAAGAGTCGTTCGTGGAGCCGCCGTGATGCCGAGCACAAATCGGCATTAATGGGTGAAATCCTCGCACATCTCGGGATTGACGAGCATCGGTTAATCAAACAAGAGTATGTCGAACAATTTTAAGTTTGTCATCGGTCTCACCGGCAATATTGCGTGCGGCAAAAGCACAGTGCTGGCGCAGCTCCAGGCACACGGCGCTTTTGTGATTGATGCTGATGCGGTTACCCGTGTCGTACAGCAACCAGGTCACCCCATACTCGCTGCCATCGTTGCTGCGTTTGGGGTGCACATATTGCATCCTGATGGGCAACTCAACCGTAAAGCACTAGCCGATATCGTCTTTAGCGACACACAACAATTGCGGAGACTTGAAGCGATTGTGCATCCGGCAGTGCGCCAACATGTGCACGATTGGCTGGCACAGATTCCCGATGGCACGGCTCACACGCCACACATCGTGGTGATTGATGCGATCAAACTCATCGAAAACGGCTGGCCGGCGGTGTGTGATGAAGTGTGGGTGGTCACCTGTAGCCGCGAAACACAGATCCAGCGTTTGATGCAGACGCGCAACATGAGTCATGCAGATGCCTTGACACGCATTGATGCGCAATCACCACAAGCCCACAAAATAGCCGTAGCAGACGTGGTGATACACAACGATGGCACACTCGCTGCCACACAACAGTACGTTGATACGCAGTGGCAACGCATTCACCAACAGCTACGCGCACGCACCGAGTAATCTAGACCCAAGGAGCAATAATGGATTTTCGCCGCTACTATTCAATTGTGGAATCCACACACACCATTCAAAATCCGACGTCGCCACAAAAGATGGATCGCCTGATTGATGCGCTCCAACTCACCAACCACCACCATGTCCTCGACATAGGCTGTGGCAAGGGGTGGTTGCTCACCCGGATGGCCGAACGCTGTGGCATCCGTGGTACGGGAGTTGAGATAAACCCGTGGTTTTGCACGGCGGCACACGCACGCGCACAGATGGCAGGCGTTGCAGACCGCATTTCGATTATTGAGTCTGATGCGCGAAACATGCTCCTTGCAGATGCCCAGTACGATGTGGCCGTGTGTATTGGCGCCACCTTTGCACTCGGCGATTTAGCCACGTGCCTCGCAACCATGCGGCGTGTGGTCAAACCGGGTGGATATATCGCTGTTGGGGACATATACCGATACGATCATGCGCCAATCATTGCACAATGGCAGACCGTACCCGACTTGCCGACACTCGTTGACCAGGTGCGAGGCACACAAGAGCCCCATGAGCTCATTACCGCATCCGTTGAGGAATGGGACATGTACTACGCCCGGCAGTGGCGGGCGGCACAACAGTGGCAAAAGAGCAACGCTGACGATCCCGAGTATGCGGCATTTTGTCAGCGTGCAACACAAAGTCGTGATGATTATCTGCGTTACGAACGACCATACATTGGTTGGGCAATCGTTGTGGCCGTCAACGAATAGTGTCGTAAAAGGCCAGATGCTGGCTGGCGATGCCTTCCCAACTAAATACGTCGGTGAGCACTTTGGCGTTACGTCCCATCCAATAGGTCAGCTCTTGATCGCGGTGCAGGCGCAGAACGGCATCTGCGAGTTGCGCCGCATTGTTGGGTTCAACCATTAAGACGTGTTTACCGTCTACGAGCTCGGGCAACGGGTCTTGGACGACGCCTGCGGGTGCATGCGTGGTAATCACCGGTGTTCCATGTGCCAAGGCGGTAATCAGGCTTCCACGGCGATACGAATACCCGTCAGTGAAGGGTAACAACACGGCATCTGCGGCCATCAAATAGGCAGATACGTCGTGTGGTTCGGCGTGACCAGTCATTATCACCCGCTGTTGTAAGCCGGCTTCCGCAATACGTTGTCGCACCGCATGAGCGTATGCTTGATCGGCAGTGCTTTCGCCAGCACCACCAATCAGCACCAACCGCATGCTGGCGGGGAGTGTTTCGAGGGCATCGAGGATGGTTTCGATGCCCTTGGTGTGTGTGAGTAGACCAAAGTAGGCGAGCAACATGTCTCCCGGTTGCAAATCAAACCGGTTACGCCACAGGGTGCGTTCGTAATGTTCTGGTGGAGCCGGGGAAACATTTGCACCTATTGGAATAAAAACAGTATGCGGATTCCACGGACCACGCACGTCATCCATGACACGCCGATAATCAGCGGCATTGGTCATTACGGCACCATCGGCTTCTTTGATGATGCGTTTGGTGTACCAGGTGCGCAACGGACCCGCCTTGGGAAAGAGGTAGGGTGGCAGCAAATCGTGTGCGGTGGTCACCACACGTAAACCGCGTTGTCGTTCGCGTTTCAGCGCACGTGGAAGCGTATTGATGGCTATCTTCATCTGATAGGCACCCGTTTGGTATTGAATATGCACGATGTCGGGTTGTAGGGCTGCAATCGTCTGCCGGATGATGGTAATTGCACCGCCGTTCCAGACGGGGATACGCACCGGATAAATGCGTGCTGCATCGCGGTAGGCCTGCCCCTGCGTGCCAGTAATCACCGCAACTTCGTGGCCGTGCTGCGTCAACATGCCATTAAGTCGGCGCGTATAATCGCCCACTCCACCAGCCATTGGCGGATATTCCGCACTAATCATCACTATTCGCATGATATCTCCTCACACACGGCGACCGAGCAGGCCGTCAGCAATGGCTTTGATTTCGTGTTGTTTCTGCGGGTCTGGGGCAACAATTGCGGCCAGTGCAGCACAGGCGCGTTCGTAGTGTGTTTGCGCCATGGCTGCCACCGCCTGTTGGGCACCGAGGGCATTCATCGAAGCGATGGCAGCCTCTACACCGGCGTCATCACCAACTGGGCGTTGATAGAGCTGATGTAATGCGCCTGTTGCTGATTCACGTGCCAGAGCGTAGATAACCGGTAGACTCAATTTCCGGCGGAGCAAATCGGCCGCATCGGGCTTCCCTGTTTCTTGCGCACTCCCCCAGATGCCGAGGATGTCATCCTGCATTTGAAACGACAAACCGAGATGCACACCAAAATCATACATGTGTTGTGCATCGTGGGGGCTTGCTCCAGCCGCAGTTGCTCCAAGTTCACAGCATGCAGCCACGAGCAATGCGGTTTTGCGTTCGATCATGGCCAAATAATCTGCTTCACCGATGGTAGGGTTCCCCTCAAAGCTCATGTCGAGGTATTGACCTTCGCAGATGGAAAGGATGATGCGGTCGAAACGACGCATAATGTGCAACACGCGCTCTGCGGGCAACCCAACGTCGCATAGGCGTTGTACGGCCAGATGGGCAAGCACAAACATGCCATCACCAGCATTTATCCCATGTGGCATACCCCATATTGTCCAGAGGGTGGTACGGCCACGGCGTAAATCGCTGTTATCTTGGATGTCATCATGGATGAGTGAAAAGTCGTGGATGAGCTGAATTCCCGCCGCAAGGGGCAATGTTTGGGCAACGCTCCCGCCAAACATTTGACTCGCCATCAATGTCAAGATGGGACGCAACAATTTCCCTGGATCGGCGTATTCACGTGCAAGCGCCTGATTCCGCCACCCGAGATGGTATTCTTGCATCTGGTAAAAGGGAGCCACTTGGGGGAGATGTGCAGGAAAAACGGCTTGCATTTCATCGCGGATAAGTGTACGAATATCTGATTCCATGGCATAAACCTCATCGTATTCAAGTCGTATCAGAATCTTGTAATTACTTCGTCATACTAGTGAATTGTTGTTTGCGTCATATGGTAGTACACTTGCTGTAGTAAAGCTATTGCCTAATCGAGGAGTCCATTATGGCGCCGAACCTCCGGTTCCGCTTTAGCCCGGCCAAGGATGGCCTGGTCAAAGTACTCGGGCCACTTGAAACCGAAATCATGCAAGTGATCTGGCATGATAAGTGTAGCACCGTCAAGAAGGTGCATCGTGCCCTGTCACAAAATCGTGAAATCGCATATACCACCGTCATGACCACCATGAGTCGCCTAGCTGACAAAGGGGTGCTCAATCGTCAACGTGATGGGCTTGCGTATATCTACGATCCTGCACTCAGCGAAGAAGACTTTGTCACCATGGTCGTGCAACAAGTGCTTGACGGGTTGCTCACCGACTACAGTGACACGGCGGTTGACTACATGATTGACTTTTTGGTGCGCAACAACCCCACCGAACTCAAACGGTTGCGCAAAGTCATTGACAGCCACATCGCATAGCACACCACCACGTATTCCCCCCCACCAACATGCGAGTTGGTGGGGGGGACGTGTTTATACGATGGTCCCCCACAAATCATAATCAGTGGTGGTCGTTACTTTGACGTTGATTATGCTACCGATGGCCGCCTTGCCCCACGCAAAGACTTGCCCGTCAACTTCTGGTGCATCGCGAAACGAGCGCCCTACCACGAGTGGCTTGCCGCTTTCATCACTCCCCGTCCCTTCGACAAGCAAAGCAATGGTGCGTCCACGCCACACGCGGTTACGGTTGTGCGAGATTTCCTGTTGCAGTTGCATGATTTTGTGCCAACGACGCTCGATTTGTTTTTGGGGAACCTTGCCTTCGAGAGTCGTCGCATGCGTACCGGGTTCATCGCTATACTGGAAGACACCCACACGATCGAGGGTCATTTCTGCGAGAAACGCATGCAGGGCGTCGAACTCTTCGCGGGTTTCACCGGGAAAGCCCACAATGAACGTCGAGCGAATAGCGATATCGGGCATTGCATCACGCAAATCACGGATGATTCCCTTGGTACGTTCGATATCCGGTGGGCGGCGCATCCGGCGGAGTGTCGCTGTGTGGGCGTGCTGGAGTGGCATATCGAGATATTTGCAAATCTGGGGATGCGCGGCCATTGTCTCGATCAGGCGTGGGGTAATCCCGTGGGGATAGGCGTACATCAAGCGAATCCAACGATCACTGGGTACGACCGTGCACAATTCTTCGAGGAGCGCAGCCAGGCCATCTTTCATACCCAAATCACGACCATAGTCGGTAAGATGTTGTGCAACCAGGATGACTTCTTGGACCCCTTTGGCCATTAACTGGCTGACTTCACGGACAATTGCCTCTGGGCGTTTGGAGCGCATATCTCCCTTGAACGAGGGAATCGTGCAAAACGCACAGCGTAAATTACACCCATCAGAAATCTTGACGTATGCTGACGGTCCACCCTTGGTGCGGTTTATGGCGGCAGTGCGCCAGTCGGCATATTCGCCGGGCACCGCCAAATCAACCGCTGTAGGATCAACGGGAGCAAGATCAATCATCATGGACGAGGCACGTGCCGGCTTGGGAGCCGCAGTACCAACCACGTCACCGATTTTCATCCATTCCCGGGTGCCGAGCACGGCATCTACACCATGCACTGCGCGTACCACGTCGCCGTGGCTTTCTGCCATACACCCAGCAGCGATTAATTTTTGGCCTGGATGCTTTTGGGTGGCTAACTCGTTGAGCACGCTTAGTGTTTCATCACGAGCAGACGCAATAAAGCTACACGTGTTGACGATCACCACGTCCGCCTGGTCAGCGGCACCTACGAGCACATGACCCTGTGTTTCGAGAATTCCCGTCATGCCCTCACTATCCACTGCGTTTTTCGGGCAGCCGAGGGTAATTACATGTACCTTCATCGCAACTACGTCTTCCTAGCATTCTTTAGCGATAATTCGTGAATTGGAGTGGCACCGTAAAATCATCGGCACGTTGTTTGAGCACCGTGATAATTGCTTGCAACTCATCACGGCTTTTGCTGGCAACCCGCACGGCTTCGCCTTGGATGCGCCCCTGGGCTTTCGGAAACTGATCCTTGATAATCTTTTGGATTTTCTTGGCGACCTCATCCGCAAGACCTTGTTGCAAGGTGATGACCTGTTTGGTGCGCCCACCCGATACTTGTTGCGGGGGATTCAGCTTGAAAATCTTGAGGGACAAATTGCGCCGCATCGCCTTGCTCTGTAGAATGTCGCGCACCGCAGTCAGATGCATTTCTGATTCGGTGGTAATCACGATTTCTTTGTCAGACAAGTCAATCACCGTATCACTATCTTTGAGGTCATAACGGGTTTGTACTTCACGACGGGTTTGATCAACCGCATTGACCATTTCTTGCCGGTCAAACTCGGAGACGACATCAAAACTACTTTCACTTGCCATCGTTTCCTCCTTGTGTACAACAACGCGGGGGGCGACCCCCGCGTCTTTCGACTCGAACCGCAGCATACCCGCCCTTGCTTAGGGTGGTGGCCACGAGAATGACACCACATCACCAGGGGTGGTACTCAAGCGTTGTTCTACACCATTGACTACCACGGCGACCACATACGCGTTCCCGGCACGAATCCAAATTTGGCGTTGCGCGGTATAGCGCAACGATTCGCCGGACTTGAGGATGCGTTGGAAGACTGATTTGTTGTCAACCTTCACATGTAGCCACGATCCGGGGTTTTTGCCAGCGTCAATTTTGATTTCGAGCACGATGGGGGCTTCTGGGGTGGGGGTAATTGCAACTGTGGCAGTGGTCATCACTGCTGCTTCCGCCGCAGTTGGTTCTGGGGCAGCTGTTGGTTCTTCGGGGAGTGCCGTTGGCGCAATCACTGCTATCGTTGCCGTGGCATCGGTAGCGACTTCGGCAGGTTTGGGCGCATTATTGATGAACTCAACGCCGCGCAACACCAAATACCCGAGCCCGGCGATGGTCAAGACCACAAAAAACACCCCAAAAATGTTGGGGAGAACCGCACCACGGATGCGTGGAGCGACAACAGCCGGGCGAATGACGATTGGTTCGGTACGGCCACGTTCGTAGCGATAGAGCTGAATCAGTTCTTCGACGGGAATCTTGAGATAGTCCGCATAATTGCGAATAAACCCACGAGCATACACGTCACCGGGCAGATACTTGTAGTCGCCTTCTTCGAGGGCGACCAAATACCGCTGCAGGATGTGTGTTTCAGTTGCTGCTTGCGCCAAACTGATTCCCTGGGATTCACGGGCAGCCCGCAGACGATTCCCCAATTCACTCATAACCACTGTCCCTCAGCACGACCATACGACAATACGCCAACAATACAGGAATTCTTGTACAATCACCTACTGATTATAAGCGATATCACTCGTATGAGCAATGCAATGTTTATTTCAATCCTTCAACACGTGGCAACACGATTCCGCGTTGGCCTTGGTATTTGCCTGATTTATCGCGGTACGACGTTTCGCAGAGTTCATCACCCTGGAAAAACAGGCACTGTGCAATCCCCTCATTGGCGTAAATCTTGGCTGGCAGTGGTGTTGAATTGCTGATTTCAATCGTCCATTGCCCTTCCCAACCAGGTTCACCCGGTGTCACATTCACAATAATACCGGCACGCGCATAGGTTGATTTACCGATTACCAGCACCAACACATCTGCGGGAATGCGAAAGTATTCGAGGGAATGACACAAGGCATAACTGTTGGGAGGGATGATACACACGTCACCTTTGAAGTGTTGAAAGATGCGCTCATCAATGGCTTTGGGGTCCACAACCGTGTTGTATGGGCTCGTGCTGAAAATCTTGAATTCGTCGGAGACACGCATGTCGTATCCATACGACGACAGTCCATACGAGATAATGCCATCACGCTTTTGGCGATCCACAAATGGCTCGATCATGCCCTGTTCTGTGGCCATTTTGCGAATCCAACGATCTGCTTTAATCGACATAGCAACCCCTCTCAACATACAACAACAACGTATTCATTATCGGCGCACCGGCAGAAGCATGCGCAATCCGTTTGCTACCACCAACAACGTGCTCCCCTCGTGACCCAGCACCCCGTAGGTCAACACCACATCTCCACGCAGTGTGAACACCACAAGTGTGGCAATCACCCCAAAAGCAAACACGAGGTTTTGCAAGACAACCCGCCGCGCATTTCTGGCCAACAGCAGTGCATTGCTCAGTTTGCTGAGGTCGTCTTTCATCAGGACCACATCGGCACTTTCGTGAGCAACATCCGTCCCACCACTCCCCATAGCGACACCTAGGGCCGCACTGGCAAGTGCTGGGGCATCATTGATGCCATCACCAATCATGGCCACGGGGCCATACCGCTTTTGCAAGTCTTTGACGGCATCCACTTTGTCTTGCGGCAATAATTCGGCGCGCACATCATCGAGCCCAAGTTCTTTGGCGAGGGCTCGTGCCACGTGTTCGTTGTCACCGGTCAGCAACGCAAGCCGATAGCCAGCACCCCGTAGATCCTGCAACGCTTGCTTGGCTTCGGGACGCATCGTGTCCGATACTGCTATTAACCCCCAGATTTCATCATCTGAGCCGACAGCCATCACCGTATTGCCGTTGCGTTGTTGTGCTTGTATTTCGATGAGTACATCGGGTGTGGTCATACGAAACAGGGTCGGTTTCCCCACACGCAAACGTTGCCCGTTCACCACTGCTGTTGCACCCGCAGCAATCACCGCTTTGAATTCTGTAGCTTCTGGAATAAGAATACCACGCTCACGGGTACTCTGCACCACTGCACGGGCGAGTGGGTGTTCGGATGCCTGTTCAACGGCGGCAGCAGCGGCCAAGAGCCGAATCTGGTCATCGGTCATGGGACCGAGCTGGTCGTCGTCGGGGTCTTGGTGTTCGGTGATTTCAGTGATGAGTGTCTGCAAGCGTCCTGGACCACCAACTGGGATTACAGCAACCACACCGGGTCGCCCCGTGGTAAGCGTTCCCGTCTTGTCAAACGCAATGACGCTAACCGTTGCGGCTGCTTCGAGTTGACGCCCGCCTTTAAAGAGCACCCCATCTCGGGCCGCGCGTGCCAACGCCGACAATAACGATGCTGGAATCGAGATAACCAACGCACACGGCGACATCACCACCATGAGCGTCATTGACCGATACAACGTATCATGCCAGTCTTCGACCATAACGAGGCGTGCAACGATTATTGAAAGGAGCGTCACAATTACCACCGCATACGCATAGTACACACCGATAACACGATCGGTGAAATCTTGGCTATTGGCTTTCTGGTCACGCGCTTCGCGCACCACTGCCACAATACGGGCCAAGGTTGACTGTGACGCATCAGCAGTCACGGTGACTTCGAGTGCGCCTTGGCCATTCAGCGTCCCCGCATAGACTTTGTGGCCGACCCGTTTCTCAACGGGCATTGATTCACCGGTAATGGATGCTTCATTGATGGTAGATTCACCGGCGCGGATCACGCCATCTGTGGGGATTTGTGCACCGGGACGTACAAGCACCACATCACCGGGAACAACGGCTTCTACGGATATTTCACGCGTTTCACCGGCAATGAGAAGCTCGGCTTCGCGTGGAGTCATGGCAATCAGTGAACGAATTGAGGCATGGGTACGCCCCATAGCATACGTTTCGAGGGTGCCAGACAACGAAAACAGAAACATCAACAATGCACCTTCACGGGGCTCTCCCATGGCCGCTGAACCGAGTGCAGCCACAATCATGAGGGTGTTTACGTCAAATTCGCGTTTACGCAGGGATTCAATGGACTCCAATGCACTAAAGTACCCACCAAACACATATGCGATGGTATAGCAGACCGCAGGCACGTACCACGGTATCTCGGCCCAGTCGGCGAGCACCCAGCCGAGAATGGTGGCAACCAGACAGGTCACCGTAAACTGAATCATACGCGGCAAGTCGGCGATTTCAGCTTCTTCGGGTGTTATTTCGGCATCAACATGCTCAACCACTAGCGACAATCCAGCCTGATCGGCGATGGTACGTAGGGCACGGATATCGGCATCACCACGGCATTGCACTACCACTCCACGCCCAGTTGATGCGTATTTCACCCCAGCCACACCTGTCAGTGCGCGGATGGATTGTAACGTCTCATCGACCATGAACAACTCCTCAACACGGTTCGCCGCTTTTATTATACATAGTTCATTCTTGGGTGATAGTACCCATTACAAGACACAAAACAGGGGGAGCCGTGCGGCTCCCCCTGTGCATGCTACAATCAACTATTTTTGCATCAATGCAATGGACTCACGTAAACGCCAGCACGCTACTTGGTGACCGTTGCCCACATCTTCCATGATGGGTTCATCCACTTTGCACTTATCAATGGCAATCGGACAACGTGTATGGAAACGACAGCCACTCGGCGGGTTGAGTGGGCTTGGCACATCACCAACCAGAATCATCCGCTTGCGTGTCCGCTCAACGGTGGGATCTGGAATAGGTACAGCGGAAAGCAAGGCCTGCGTATATGGGTGGGTGGGCGTCTTGTAGAGATCATTACCACTGGCGATTTCGACGATTTTGCCCAGATACATCACCGCCACACGGTCGCTGATGTGCTTGACTGCGGCCAATCCGTGTGCGATGAAGAGGTATGTCAACCCCAGCTTATTCTGCAAATCTTCGAGCAGATTCAAGATTTGTGCTTGAATTGACACGTCCAATGCAGACACGGGTTCGTCACATACCACGAACTCTGGCTCTACGGCCAATGCACGTGCAATACCGATGCGTTGGCGTTGACCACCCGAGAACTCGTGCGGATAACGATTGATAAAGTATGGGTTCAAACCGACCAACGACAACAGCTCTTGGACACGCTCACGCACCGCCTGCTTGCCTTGGCGCAATTTGTGCACCATGATTGGCTCAGCGATGATGTCGCCCACTGTCATACGTGGGTTCAACGACGCATACGGATCTTGGAAAATCATCTGGACACGCCGGCGGGTCTTGCGCATTTCTTCGGCGGAAAGCTTGGTCAAGTCGTTGCCGCGGAAGAGCACAGAACCCGATGTTGGTTTGTACAACTGGATGAGTGCGCGACCCGTGGTCGACTTACCACACCCAGATTCACCCACTAAACCGAGTGTTTCACCTTCGCGAATGCTGAATGTCAACCCGTCAACCGCTTTGACATCACCGACTTTTCGCCGCAATACAATACCCTTGGTCACAGGGAAATACATTTTGAGGTCACTCACCTCAATAATGTTGTTTCGTGTATCAACCGCTGTCATGCCTTACTCCTCCGTCAGGTTTCTCTCGCGTTGCGCCACCACTTATTGCGCTGTTGCGGCGGTAGCCTCTGTGTCAATTGTCACGTCAAACAGACACGCTGCGTTATGATTTTCGGCTACCGACCGTAATGGCGGTACCTGGGTATCACATGCGCCCGACTTAAAGAAATCACAGCGCGGATAAAACGCACATACCTGTGGCAACCCGATAAGATCCGGTGGTAACCCGCGAATTGGCTCAAGCCGCTGGCCTGATGTATTGTCGAGACGAGGAATTGACTTCAACAAACCGATGGTATATGGCATGCGTGGGTTGTGGAAGATTTCATGCGTCGTGCCTTCTTCGACCACGCGCCCGGCATACATCACCATCACACGATCCGACATCCCTGCCACAACGCCCAGGTCATGCGTGATGATAATCACCGCCATACCGAGTTCGTTTTGTAGGCGCTTAATAAGCTCGAGGATCTGTGCCTGAATGGTCACGTCCAACGCTGTGGTTGGCTCGTCAGCAATCAGCAGTTCGGGGTTACATGCCAATGCCATGGCAATCATTACGCGTTGGCGCATACCACCAGAAAACTGATGCGGATACTCGTTGATGCGGCGCTCCGCACTGGGGATACCCACATGATTCAACAGTTCGATGGCACGATTCTGCGCTTCTTTTGCGGAAAGCTTAAGGTGCAAAACCAATGACTCAATAATCTGCTGACCGATTGTCAACACCGGATTCAGTGAAGTCATGGGATCTTGGAAAATCATGGCAATGCGATTGCCACGCAAATCCCGCATCTCGTCTTCGCTAATCTTTAGCAGATCTTGTCCGTCAAAAATAACCTCTCCCCCGCTAATGCGCCCTGGTGGATTGGGAATCAAGCGCATAATGGAAAGCGACGTTACACTTTTGCCCGAACCAGATTCTCCGACGATACCCAACGTCTCTCCGCGGTTCACATAAAACGACACGTTATTGACCGCCTTGACGACTCCGTCTTGGGTCTTAAACTGCGTTTCAAGGTTGCGGACATCTAGCAAAGGTGCCATACGCAAACTCCACGTTAAATCAGGGATAGGAACATCCTATCGTGATTACATATTAAGAAGAAACAAGGTGATATTGATTGAAGCCCTTAACTTGTATTCTATCATTGTAATAGGTGACTTCAAAATATGCAAGAGGAACATCATGCAAATTCTCATCGTTGGTGCAGGGATTAGTGGTCTCGCCGCAGCCTATCATCTTGGTCAGCATGCCCCAACGGTACGTGTGCACTGTATCGAAAAAAGCCGTGGCATCGGTGGTCGTGTGGCCACTCGGCGCCGTGATGGTGCCACATTCGACCACGGTGCGCAGTTTTTTCGGCCCGTTGATGATGCACAACTCCATTTCTTTACCCAGCTACTCCCCCACGACCAACTCATTGACATCGCGACACCGGTGGGCACATTTGATCAACACAACACGATAACACCGGGTGATGCCAGTCAAAACAATCTCCCCAAACTCATCTATCGCGATGGCATCAATCAGCTGGCCAAGCTCTTGACTCCCGCACAGATGACAATATCACGAGAAACGCGCGTACATCATGTTGTGATACAAGACAAGCGCATCACGTGTATCAGCGACTCGGGTGCTGAAATTGCCACTGGTGATGCCGTGTTGTTTACTCCACCCGCACCGCAAACACACGACATCCTCACAGCGAGCATCCTACCCGATGCGATGCGTACTACCCTGACCACTGCGCTTGCGCAAGCACAGTATCGTCCGTGTTTGAGTATCACCCTCGCATTTACTGGCACGTTTGACTGGCCATACTACGCGCTCGTCAATACGGATCGTGCGCATGATTTTTCATGGGTGGCATTCGAGCACCACAAAGCGTCAAATCGTGTCCCGGTCGGACAAACACTCATCACGGTGCAGTGTGGTCCAACTGCCAGTCTGCGCTGGTGGGAATACGATACTTCCCAGCTGGAATCCTCCATCCTGCCGCAACTCACCACCCTGCTTGGCACCACGCTGCCGGCACCACTCTGGTGCGATCGCCAGGGGTGGCGCTACGCACTACCAGACAAACCCGCAGATGCTATCGCCTTACAAACATATGAGCAATCACATGGGGTATACTTCACAGGAGATGCGTTGGTTGGGCTCGGACGCGTTCAGTTGGCGATAGCGCATGGCATGGCTACTGCTCAACGCCTAATAGACCATCTGCTCTAGCAACACACCAATCACACCATAGTGGAGCATTTTATGAACCGAACAATTCGTGCGCTGATGATTGGAATAGCGGCTGTCGTAACCGTTGCACTCGTTGCATTCATCATCATCACGCCCAATGAATCACTGATTAGTTCCGCACAAAATGGGATTGCGGTGCTTATTCCTATCACCTTTTTAGCTGGCTTGTTTAGCTTTCTTTCACCGTGTACCCTGCCCATTTTGCCGGCGTATTTTGCCTTCACCTTTCAAGCCAAACGCGAGCGCGTCACGTTGATGTCCATTGCGTTTTTCTGTGGATTAGCCACCACCATGGTTCTCTTTGGGGCAAGTGCCACCGCACTCAGTCGTTTCTTGTTTAGTTATTTGACCTTGCTGACCACCATTGGCGGAATTGTCATCATCGGTTTCGGCATCATGAGTTTCTTTGGAATCGGGTTTAGTGGCGTCCAACTTCTTGACCGTCCCGCTAGCGGCGTCGTTGGCTCATTCTTGTATGGTGCCACTTTTTCACTCGGTTGGTCGGCCTGTGTTGGTCCCATTTTAGGTGCATTATTGACCCTGCTGGCAACACAGGGGATTGCTGTGGCACAGGGTGCCTTGTTGGCATTCGTGTATGCCCTCGGCTTAGGCTCACCGCTCATCATCATTTCATCGTTTTTTGGCCGACTGGGGATGGGGTCGCCGTTTTGGCAATTCATCAAAGGGCGCATGGTAGAAGTGCGCTTCGCCGGCACCACCTATCAACTGCACACTACCAGCATGGCGAGTGGTGTATTGTTGGTGGGCATGGGAATCTTGTTGGCATCAGGCAACCTGTCTGCGATTAGCGAGTGGACACGTCAAACATCGTTGGCGCAATTCACGCTGTCACTCGAAGACTGGTTGAGTTCGTTGCTACGGAGACCGTAACCATGGATCGTCTGTACTCACCGCATGCTGCTGGGTGTGTCGTCTTTGCTCCGTGTGAACGCGAGACGTGTGTGCTCATCATTCTCGACCAATACGGCAAATGGACATTTCCCAAAGGACATCTCGAGCCGGGTGAAACAGCGCGAGATGCAGCAATCCGCGAAGTCTTTGAAGAGACGGGTATTCGTGGGCAGGTGGGTGCGTTCATTGACACGATTCATTATGACGTGGTTAATAAACGGGGTGAAACCGTGCGCAAGCAGGTGGATTTTTTTGTGATGACAACCACTCAAACGACACTCACGCTACAAGCCGAAGAAGGCATCCACGCATACCAGTGGCTTTCCCCCGCCGTGGCCATCAGCCACATTGGATACGCGCAGCACAAACAGATTCTGCTCAAGGCTGTACAGTTACACGACCAAGCATAGTGCGCACACGATTCCACAGCAGTGTCGTAGCATACCGCACGGGTGTGATGCCGAGCAGTTGCGCCGTAATCACATAGACAATCCCTGTGACTGGTGCAACCAGGACGAGCTGGAGCACCCCTGTCATGGGAGGCAAAACAACGAGCGCGGCTTGCACCATACACCACGTCACGGCTGCCGCCATTACACATCCGATCATGGTGGTGGTAATCGCCAGCCCGCGTAAGTCAAAGAGACGATGACACAAGATGACCATCATCACCACATGAGCAATCAACTGTATGGAATTCGCAAACGCTAACGTTTCTGCGCTTCGTCCAAACCACGGGATCGCCAGTTGCACGGCTAGCACGTACGCCACAATTGCACCACCCTGGATGATATTTGGTACGAGGGTGCTTCCTCGGGCATAACACGCAATAAGCAATATCTGGCCAACGGCTGCTGCGGGTAATCCTGGTAAGTAGTACCCTATGGTGGTAGCCACCGCTCGTGTATCATCCGCAGAAAACGCATTTCGTTGCAGAATAATGGCAGTAAGCGGTTCGCGCACAAGCCACAACACCACACTCGCTGGCACAATCAACGCAATCACGACGGTCAACGCTGTACCCACGGTGCTACGAAAGTCTTCGTGTTGCTCTATGGTTTGCAACCGCGACAACGCCGGTAAGATGGCCGCAGACACGGCTGTTGATACTAACCCGAGAGGAAACTGTATCAGCGTTGTTGCATAGCGCATGGTGGGTAACACGGTGGCACCATATTCACTTGCATAGCGCCGATCGATGAGTGTGCCTATGGCCGAAAATCCCATTCCGATGGCAACAGGCGCATAGAGACGTATTATTTCATGGATGGTTGGATGATTCCAGTCATGTCGCCACTGAATACGACTCTGGCGCAACCCGTACCACTGCAACCCCACCTGTAGCAGGGCACCAAGCACCATCCCTAGAGCCAGCGCAACTGCACCAAATATGGGCGCAAACAGCACGGTAGCAATGATAATGCCGATATTAAAGACGCTGGTCACAAAGGCAGGAAACACGAATTGCTGTCGCGCTTGTAACACGGCGGTCATCACCCCGGCAATAATCATGCACGGTACAGCCAGCAACATCCACTGAATCATTGTCGTGGTAAGCGCCTGAAGCGTATCATCAAAACCCGCAGCAATCATGCGCACCACCAGTGGTGCAAACAACAACAACGGTGCCACGATTATACTGACGATGACAAGCATCAAACTCAGCACACGGGAGAGGAGTTCATCACGTTCATCGTCGTGGCTGGCGATACGACTAAACACGGGCACGAGTGCCGCGGTTATGGCTCCACTCACCAATAGGTCGTATACCATGGTGGGGATTGTTGATGCCGCAGTAAATGCAGCCAATTCAGCACCACGCCCAAAAGTGGCTGCTAAAACCGCCTCGCGGATGACTCCGATGAGACGGCTAGTAATATTGCCAATGGCAATGAGTAGCGCAGCCACCGCAATGTGGCGAACCGGCGTGTCACGCTGTGTCACTGTTGATCCTTGTCACTAGGGCAGATACTTCATGGGATCAACGTTTTTACCATTAACTTGGATGGTGAGATGCAAATGCACACCGGTAGAATAGCCACCACCTGCAGCATCATAGGTGCTCCCCATCAAGCCTATTAAATCACCGAGATCAACGATTTCACCAACATAGACATAGGGCTTTTTGAGCATATGCCCATAGATTGACACCACGCCACCACCATGGTCAATGCGCACACAATAGCCAAAGCCACGACACCACCCTGCTTCGTAGACGCGGCCATAGCGTACCGCATAAATAGGGGTTCCCGCATCGTTCGCAATGTCAATGCCATTGTGGAACATGTACATCGGTACCGAACGCCAGCCGAAGGGTGATGTGAGGCGCCCTGATGCGGGCCAGCCCCAGCGGGGAGGTGGCCATGGCACATTCGTTGCAATCGGCAACCCTTCAACGAGACCATCAGACATCCCCAAGAGGCGCCCTTTGACCCAGCCGATTTCACCGGGGTTGACTTCGAGCTTGACCCAGCTCCCAAAGCGAGCCAATGGGATGAGCCGTTGCCCACTGCGTAATACGCCGATTTTATCGAAGGCTCGGCCTGGCCCACCTCGAAGATTCGTTTCATCTTCGAGTACTGTGACCGTTTCGATGGCCTCCATGGTGGCCACCCCTTCAATGCTCCCGTATTTGTTGATGATGCTCTGTGGGTAATCGGGGACCACAAATGGAATGAATATCTCTCGGCCAACAGTGAGATCATCGTTGCTGCGTACGCGATTTGGGCGAAAGAGTGTGATAGCGGCTTGCTCTACGCCGTAGAGTGCAGCAATCGAGGCAACTGTTTCGTTTTCGGCAATCGTGTGCGATACACCTGGTAAGCGTGGAATACGCAGTGTACTTCCCACAATAAAGACACGACCGTTTTGAAGCCCATTCGCCCAAAAGAGTACTTTGGGGTTGATGTCGTAGATTTGCGCGATTTTGCCGAGTGTGTCTTCCACTTGGATGCGATGATAAAAGAGGAATGGTGGTGCAGCACTCGGTAGTGGTGTCACCATCTGCGGAACCGTTAATTCGAGGGCACTCATCACCTGCGGTAACGGTGCATCAATGGGCGGAGCAATCTCAATGGCTGTTTTTTGTCCGACCGTGCCACGATCACGGGTTGTCAAGCCACCTTTTTCGATGATGATACGCCCAAACAACAAGATGCACAGCACGAGCAAAATGCTCACCACATGACTTGCCACGCGTGGTTGAAAGAATGAATCAACAACGAAGGTTGGTACATCATAACGCTGTGGTACGTCTGTGTCTGAGGCTGGGACGCCGCGCAAGCCAGCTCGCGCTGACTGGAGTGCAATTATTTGGGCATCTTCGCTGTTGCGTTTGATGCGTGTAGCCCATGTCTGTTTGGTTGTTTCGTTGAGTGGTAATGCCAACAACACGTTCAGCATCAGCTGGCGAACGGCGATTTCGCAACGACGCAACCAACGAAAAAACAGCACAATGGTTGGAGATGACGACTTTGATATTATCATTGAAACCGCATTACATACCATTCCAAGCACGCCCATCATACGCTGTTGGCGTGGGAGTGTCAAACATTGCGTATCCGTATCTTCATACGCATACAATACCTGTATTATAATAGGAGTATGATGGTTTGAGATACACAGAAAGGGGGCGCAATGATACGAGTTTCCGTCGATAGTGTGCGTGTTAGTCTGCTCACACAAAATCGCGTCGTCGTGTTGCGTGAATCAGATAGTCGGCGCTATCTGCCCATTTGGATCGGTCAATTCGAAGCAGAATCAATATCATCCGTACTGCAAAATCACGTGCCCAGTCGGCCGATGACACATGATTTGTTGGTCACCACCATCAAAACCTTGGGTGGTACACTATCACAAGTCATCATTACTGACATCCAAGAGAGCACTTTTATTGCCCAACTCGTAATCAAAACCGCAGATGGCACACTCGAGCTCGATGCCCGCTCAAGTGATGCGATTGCGCTAGCGGTGCGTACTGACGTGCCAATCTTTGTGGCGCCTCACGTCTTCGATCAGGCCAGTGTACCCTTTGATAGCGACGAACAAACCGAGCAACCAACCTTCCGTTCGGCGGAAACACCACCGGCTCCACAAGCACCAGCTCCTGCAGATGTATCGGGGCCAGCTCCTTCGGATGATTCACTTTCAATATTCCGTGATTTTATCAATTCGCTCGATAACCCGAATAAACCACCCGATAAAGACGAAGAATAACTAGTGTGAGCAAATGCGGAGGTAGCACACCTCCGTTTTTTGTGCCGTTTTTCGCTATTTTTTTGGTGGATAACGCGTGGATAGCTGTGGGATTGTGCGTGGACGCTGTGTGGATGAAAAAACCTGTTCCCGCACTTATCCACCGCTTTTGTGGATAAGTCTGTGGAAACAGCGTGAACGACGGTGCACAATTTGTTGACGACGAGACACGTGTCAACGCACCGGTGTACGAGTGGTGGATACTCATACACGATATATCCACGAACGGTGCGGCTTTCTAATAAGCAAAAACACGCTTTTCAACATATCCACACTGCCTATGATTGCTACTGTTTCTTATACTATTGTGTGATTTGTTTATCTATTAACAACATACTCGGGTTACCGTACGTTGGTGTGGTGTGCTGCTTCTCTAGCCACATAGCATAGATGTGGATAACTCGTGGACTATGTGGATGAATCCATTTACGGCAGAATCAAAGCGAACGTGGTACACTATATACAGATAAATGATGCAACGATGCGCCCCGACCTTGGCGGTCGAGGCGTTTGTATGCCACACATGGAGTTGTCATGAAGCGAACTGATTTGCGCAATATTGCGATTATTGCGCACGTTGACCACGGGAAAACGACGTTGGTTGACGGCCTGTTACGTCAGTCACGAACTTTTCGTGATAATCAGCAGGTAAACGAGCGAGTAATGGACTCGAATGATCTCGAGCGTGAGCGCGGGATTACCATTATGGCCAAAAATACTGCGGTTATTTACAAGAGCACCAAGATTAACATTGTGGATACTCCTGGGCATGCGGACTTCGGTGGTGAAGTCGAGCGTGTGATGAATATGGTGGATGGCGTGTTGCTGTTGGTAGATGCTGTAGATGGTCCTATGCCGCAAACACGTTTTGTGCTCCGCAAAGCACTCCAAGCTGGACACAAAGCAATTGTGGTCGTCAACAAAATTGACCGCCCAAATGCACGCCCCAATTGGGTTGTCAACGAAACATTCGATTTGTTTGTGGAATTGGGTGCTAGTGACGAGCAAGCCGATTTCCCTGTGATTTTTGCGAGTGCCATCAATGGCATATCAGGCACTGACCACGAAGATCTCAAAGACACGCTCGAACCACTCTTTGATGCCATTATTAGCACAATACCGTGCCCAGAAGTTGACACTGATGCATCAGCCCAGATGCTCGTCACCAACACCTTTTACGATGACTACCGTGGCAAAATCATGATGGGGCGGTTGCGCCGTGGCACATTGCGCAAAGGCCAAGCCGTGGTTCGGATTGCGCATGATGGAACCCAATCACCAGGCAAGATTGTGCAACTCTTTTCGTATAGTGGTCTTGATCGTCGTGAAGTTGAACAGGCACAAGCCGGTGAAATTATTGCGGTGGCTGGTATCAATGATGGCATGATTGGTGAAACAATCGCAGACGTGGTGGGTGCCGAACAGTTGCCCATTATTGCGGTAGAAGAACCGACTGTGCGTATGACGTTTGGGGTGAACACGAGCCCATTTGCTGGGCGAGAAGGCACACACGTGACGTCCCGTAAACTGCGCGATCGGCTCTACTTTGAGCGTGAACGCGATGTGGCGCTACGCGTCGAAGATACCGATGTCCCGGATGCATTTGTGGTGAGCGGTCGTGGCGAGCTCCATCTCACCATTTTGATTGAAAATATGCGCCGTGAAGGCTTTGAATTCCAAGTATCACGTCCAGAAGTCATCTTCCGTATGGTTGATGGGCAACGCATGGAGCCCGTCGAGCAGGTCGAAATCGAGGTTTCAGAACAGTATCAGGGGACGGTGATTGAGCTACTCGGTCAACGCCGTGGGTTGATGCGCGACATGAACTATCGCGATGATGGCACGATTAACATGACGTTCCATGTCCCTACGCGTGGCTTGCTTGGCTTCCGCCAGCAATTCATGACTGCATCCCGTGGTGAGGGTCAACTCAACTCCCTCTTCCTCGAATATCAACCACTCGCAGGTGAAATCAGTACCCGTGCATTGGGTTCATTGATTGCATCCGAATCTGGCCAAACTACCACCTTTGGTTTACATGGTGCCCAAGAGCGTGGTCAGCTCTTTATTGGTGCGGGCATTGATGTGTACGAGGGTATGATTATTGGTCAGCACATTCGTGAGCGTGATTTGGAAGTCAACTGTTGCAAAAAGAAACACTTGACCAATATGCGTTCATCGGGTGCCGATGATGCGCTGCGCCTTGAAACACCGCGTAACTTGAGCCTCGATGATGCAGTGGAATACCTCGGCGATGATGAATTGCTCGAAGTGACCCCCAAAGCGTATCGGTTGCGTAAACGGTTGTTGACGCTCGATGAGCGCAAACGTGACCAGAAACGCCGTGAGATGGCGTTGGCTGGTGACGAATAACGTTAGCCACACCCATCATCACCGTAGCTGTATGCTCGTAGCATGCACCGCCTGCACGAAATGCAGGCGGTGCATGGTTTTGAGTGGTATACTAGCCGTCAGACAGGTGCGATTCCAAATGGACAAAGGGTTCTCATGAATCAGTTGCAGGCATTGTGGCCGTATGTGTACAAGTATCGCTGGCGCTATTTGCTCGGGCTACTGTGCAATACGGTGCAAATCGTGTTTACGGTGCTCGTACCACAGGTTATTCGCGAAATCGTGAATGAAATTAACACGCGTGGCATTATCTGGGACGACTTAATCGGTGCAGCACTCAAAATGTTGGGGATTGCGACGGTCGTCTTCGTGCTGAGCTTCATCACTCGTGTGTTGGTGCTCGGCACTGCCCACCAGGTTGAAGGAGACGTCCGAGAAGCCATGTTTCACAAACTGCTGAGCCTCGATCAGCGCTTCTTCGGCGAGCACCATACAGGTGACCTGATGACCCGTGTTACTAACGATTTATCTGCAATTCGGCAGTTTTTTGGTCCTGGTGTGCAACAATTTGGTGCCGTTCTGATGATTATTTTTTCATCGGCACTGATGATCTCTACTGATCTCACCCTCTCGTTAATCGTACTCGGATTACTCCCTGCTGTTACTGTGCTCTTTATTGTTGTGGGTGCACGCATGCGCGACATCTTCCGCAAAGTGCAAGACTTGTTCGGTGAGGTGTCAACCCGTGCCCAAGAGAATTTTTCTGGTATTCGTACCATTAAAGCATACACCCAAGAAGAACCCGAAACAGCAGAATTTTTACGCGTCAACGAACGCTTTCGCGCCCAAAATGTGCGTTACGTGTTGTTGAGTGGATTGCTATGGCCAGTGATTAGCTTGGTTCTCGGCATTATCGGCTCGTTGGTGCTACTGATTGGTGGGCAAAAAGTTGCTGATGGCCAACTGACCATTGGTGACCTGGTGCTCTTTAATAGCTATTTGGCAGCGCTTGGCTGGCCGGTTGTTGCGCTTGGCTGGACAGTGGATCTCTACCAACAAGCGGTATCCGCAGCGGGACGCATCGGTGAAGTACTCCAGCGCAAACCACATATTCGTGACGATGATGGACATGGAGCAATCAATCACACCATTGCGGGCTCGATTGCATTTGACAATGTGGGTGTCGCAGTGGGTACTGGTCACGAGCAACGGTGGATCTTGCGCAATATTTCGTTTACTGTGACGGAGGGGCAGACCGTTGCAATTGTTGGTGCAACAGGTGGGGGCAAAACAACGCTTGTGAATCTGCTGGCCCGTGTACAAGACCCGAGCGAGGGTACGGTCTGTGTGGACGGAATTGACATTCGCAGTATGTCATTGGCATCGTTGCGCCAAGGAATTGGGTATGTGCCCCAAGATACGTTTTTGTTCAGCGTACCCGTCCGTGAAAATGTGACGTTTGGCCGCCCAGATGCCACAGATGCTGAAGTCGAGCAAGCATTGCATATCTCGCGTTTGAGCAACGATATTGTGCAGCTTCCGGCGGGTATTGATACGCTGGTGGGTGAACGAGGTGTCACTTTATCGGGAGGGCAAAAGCAACGGACTGCTATTGCACGTGCTGTATTGCGCAACCCGGCGATTTTGGTGCTCGATGATGCGCTTTCAAGTGTGGATACACACACCGCTGCGCAAATTCTCGAAGGGTTGCGGAATTTCCGCAAGGGGCGTACAGCGATCATCATTGCACAGCGTATTGCCACAGTACGCGATGCTGACCTGATTATTTTGCTCCGTGATGGACACATCGCAGAAATGGGTTCGCACGAGACGCTCATCGGCCAAGGTGGTCTGTATACTGCCATGTATCAACGAGAAATGCTGGCAGATGAAGTTGATAACGCCTAACACACGGGGGATGGCATGACAGTCTACGACGACGAAATACTCGGGAAAGCATATGATGGACGTCTGGTACGGCGCTTGCTCGGGTTTGTGTGGCCATATAAATGGGAATTGACCCTCGCCATCCTATTGATGGTGGGGAGTGCACTGGTGGAACTCGTGCCCCCATATCTGATTCGCACTGCCATTGATGGTCCCATTGCCCAAGGCAACGTTGCTGGGGTATGGCCTATTTTTTATCTGTATGTGGTGACATTGGTGCTGTCGTTTGTGTTCCGATATCTACAGACATACATGATGCAGTCCATGAGTCAGCGGGTCATCATTGACATTCGGATGGCAATTTTTCGCCACATTCAACGTATGAGTCTTGGCTTTTTTGACCGTAACCCGGTGGGGCGCTTGTTGACCCGTATCACCAATGATGTAGACGCGTTAAACGA
Organism: Chloroflexota bacterium; assembly: GCA_041165505.1. Classification (GTDB taxonomy): domain Bacteria; phylum Chloroflexota; class Chloroflexia; order Chloroflexales; family Roseiflexaceae; genus UBA965. The sequence continues at coordinate 27,547 of JBEANH010000010.1, forward strand.
TTTTATCACGCAGGGCACAGTTGCCTTGCTTGGTGATTTGGTGCGTTTGTTGTTTATTGTGATGACCATGTTGGTGTTGAGTTGGCGTTTGGCCCTTGTGGCATTTCTCATGTTCCCGATTGTGATTATCTCGACGATAATCTTTCAACGTATCATGCGTACCACGTATCGGGTGATGCGGCAGCGACTTGCACGGATCAACGCATATCTGAATGAACAAATCACAGGGGTATTGGTGACACAGTTGTTCCGACGTGAAACACAAAGCCGGCATTTCTTTGCGGAAATCAGTCGGGAATACTTGCAATCTCAATTCCGCTCCAATAACACGTTTGCGGTATTTTTCCCCACCATCTACATCACATCGGTGATGGCCACTGCCGTGCTGCTTACCTTTGGTGGGCAACTGGTGCTCAACGAGTATGTGACCATCGGGTTGTTGGTTGCGTTTATTCAGTACACGGATCAGGCCTTTCAACCCATCCGGCAACTCGCAGATCGCTACAACACGCTACAAAGTGCGATGGCGTCGTCGGAGCGGGTCTTTCGCGTGTTAGATACACCCGAAGACATCAAAGACCCGGCTCAGCCACACCATTTGGCGACGCCGGTACGTGGTGAAATTGCGTTTCAGAATGTGGTCTTTGGCTACAATCCGGATGAGCCGGTGCTGAAGGGCGTTTCGTTTACCATTCCCGCAGGACAGGCCGTAGCTGTGGTTGGTGCGACGGGTGCAGGCAAAACATCGCTGGTGAGCTTGATGGCGCGCTTTTATGACATTCAGCAGGGTACGATTACGCTGGATGGCATTGATATTCGTGCGATTACACAGCACACACTGCGTCAACATGTGGGTGCCGTTCCTCAGGACCCCACCTGTTTTAGTGGTACTATCCGTGATAATATCCGTCTCCACGATCATACGATTGACGATGCTCGTGTACTTTGGGCGGCTGAGATTTCGGGTGCGGCCACCTTCATCCAAAAATTACCGGGGACATACGACTACGAGGTACGCGAGCGCGGCTCGAACTTGTCGGTTGGGCAGCGTCAGCTTCTGGCATTTGCCCGAGCCATGGCCTTTAATCCGGAAGTGCTGTTGATTCTGGATGAAGCTACGAGTAGTGTCGATACGGAAACAGAACAGGTGATGCAAGTAGCCGTCCAACGGTTGCTCAAAAACCGCACCTCGTTGGTGATTGCGCATCGCCTTTCAACAATTCGCTATGTGGATCGTATCTTGGTCCTCCATCGTGGTAAACTCGTAGAAGATGGTACGCACGAAGAACTACTTGCGTTAAATGGGTACTATGCACGACTCTATCGGTTACAATACGCAGAACAACTAGGTGGTCAATCGAGCGAATAATCGCGAATGCAGAGAGAGGCTCACAATGACGAAGAGCATTCAGATCAAGACAGCAATTCCAGGCCCGATTTCGCAAGAACTCGTCGCACGGCGTGAAGCAGCAGTCCCCAGTGGATTGTACAAAGCCCATCCCATTGCGGTTGCCCATGCACACGGTGCAACGGTGACAGATGTTGATGGCAACACGTATATTGACTTTGTGGGTGGTATCGGTGTGTTGAATGCGGGCCATACAATGCCTGCAATTGTGGATGCAATTACCGAACAATCCAAGAAGCTTATCCACTTTTCGGCGCTGGTTGGTACATACGAATCATACGTCGAATTATGTGAGCGCCTCAATGATGCAGTACCGATTTCGGGACCATGTAAGACGATTCTGGCTAATAGTGGTGCTGAAGCCGTTGAAAACGCCATCAAAATAGCGAAAGTTGCCACAGGACGCCAAGCAATTATCGCCTTCGAAGGTGGGTACCATGGGCGAACTTTGCTGACACTCTCGTTGACATCAAAGACAACTTTTAAGAAGAATTTGGGACCATTTGTGCCCGAAGTCTATCGTGCGCCGTATCCGTATGAATACCAGTGTCGTATGTGCAACCATTCCTGTAGTGGGGCGTGTACGGATCAACTCGAAAAAATGCTGTTGACTCACATAGATGCGAATGCGGTGGCTGCGATTATCATCGAACCGGTACAGGGTGAGGGTGGCTTTATCCCTGTGCCCAAAACCTACATGCAACGCGTACGCGCCCTCTGTGACAAATACGGGATTGTGTTGATTGCAGATGAAGTCCAGTGTGGGTTTGGACGCACGGGGACGCTTTTTGCAATGGAGCAAATGGGTGTCGAGCCCGATATCATTGTGACGGCCAAGTCTATTGCGGCAGGGATGCCGCTCGCTGCGGTCACAGGGCGCGCACACCTGATGGATGCGGTGCACATCGGGGGGATTGGGGGCACATACGGCGGTAACCCGGTGGCGTGTGCTGCAGCAATTGAAGTTCTCAATCAGTTTCAAGATGGCGATTTGCTCGAGCGTTCGGCACAGATTGGTGCCCAAATCCGCAATCGCGGTGCTGCGTGGCTCCAAGCATTCCCCCGTATTGGAGATGTGCGTGGGCTGGGGAGCATGATTGCAATTGAGTTTGTCAAAGACCGTACTACCCGAGAACCCGACATGGATGCGGTTGCCAAAGTCAGCGCCTATTGTTTACAACATGGCGTCATTACTATGCGGGCAGGGCTCTATACGAATTGTATTCGCTTGTTGATGCCACTTGTCATCACTGACGAACAGCTCCAAGAAGGGTTGGATGTACTCGAGGCAGCGATTCGCGCGCTATAAGGTGAATCACAGAAGATGGTTATCATCCAACAGACACAACCTGCCCATGCTGATGCACTCGAGGTGTTGCAACAGCTGTGCTACCCGACACTTGATCCATCCCACCTGCTGCGGAGAGAACACATCGAAAGTCATCTGCGGATTTTCCCAGAAGGACAACATGTGGCACTGATTGATGGCGTGGTGGTTGGCATGAGTGCCACGCTACGCCATGACATAGACTTGGCGGCGGCACAACATTCGTTCGATGAAATGATTGCCGGTGGATATTTTACTTGCCATAACCCGACTGGTGCATGGCTCTATGGCGCAGATATGAGCACTCACCCCGATTACCGTCAACGCGGTATTGCAAGTGCATTGTATGATGCACGTAAAGCGTTGATTCGTCGCCTCAACCTGCGGGGGATGGTGGGTGGTGGTATGGTTCCTGGTTATCGTTTTTACAAAACGCAAATGACGCTGAGTGAATATGCACAAAAAGTTGCTACAGGTGAAATCAAGGATCCTACATTGACCCCCCAACTGCGTAATGGGTATACGGTCAGAGGAATTATCCACGATTATCTGCATGATGCAGCGCTTGGTAACGATGCAACGTTGATTGTGTGGGATAACCCCGAGTATCGAGCATCCTAGTGTGTGCTGGTATAGATGTTTCATGTGAAACATGACTGTTGATACGAGTCAGAAAACGAGGACACAATGGTGAAGCAACAGAACTTTATTGGTGGTGAGTGGGTTGCTCCCAGTACTGGCAATTATCTCGAGATTCGCAATCCTGCTCAGCTCGATGATATTGTGGGGTATGCACCAGCATCGGCGCACGACGATGTTGGTCAAGCAATTTCGGCAGCCGCAGCGGCTCAACCTGCCTGGGCAGGGCGACCGGCACCCGAGCGCGGGCGTATTTTGCACAAAGTGGCAAATCTGATTGAGCAACGCATAGATGAGTGGGCTGCTGAACTTACCCGTGAAGAGGGAAAAACACGCACCGAAGCGCGCATGGAAGTGGTGCGGGCAGTTGAAGTGTTTCGTTACTTTGCGGGAGAGGCCTGGCGCGTCGGTGGGGACGTATTGCCTGCGGATACGCCACACACTTTGTTGTACAGCGTACGTGTCCCATTGGGTGTGGTGGCAATTATCACCCCATGGAATTTTCCACTTTCCATTCCTGTGTGGAAGATGGCACCGGCATTGGTGATGGGAAACACGGTGATACTCAAGCCGGCATCGGCCACACCACTAATGGCGTTGCGGCTCATGACGGTGTTGCACGAAGCAGGTATGCCTGCTGGTGTTGTGAATTGTGTGACAGGCAGTGGAAGTGCGATTGGTAACGTGTTATGCACGGACAGTCGTATCAAGGCGGTTTCATTCACCGGGTCATATGCGATTGGGCATGCGCTTTACCAAAAGACGGCGCCACAACTTACTCGTACACACCTTGAAATGGGTGGCAAGAATCCGGTCATTGTGGCCGCGGATGCGGACATTGATAAAGCGGTTTCAATAGTCGTGCGGGGTGGCTTTGGCTTAACGGGTCAGGCTTGTACTGCCACGAGTCGGGTGATTGTAGAACGTGCGATTGTGGCGGAATTCAGTAAACGCTTGACCATTGCTGCGCAGGCAATAGTGGTGGGTCCTGGCCTCGCTGACGGGGTGCAGATGGGACCAGCGGTCAGTGCAAGTCAACGCGACACCGATTTAGCATATGTCGAAGTGGCAAGCGAAGAGGGTGCTACTGTGTTGACCGGTGGTACTGCGGGTGAAGGCAACGGATACTTTGTGAAGCCGACCGTCATTGCGAATGTACGACCAGAGATGCGTATTGCCCAAGAAGAAGTGTTTGGTCCGGTGATTGGTATCATCGAAGCAGGTGATCTCGACGAAGCGTTCACCATTGCGAATAATATTCCCTATGGATTATCGGCATCACTGGTATCAAACAATATTAAACATGCGATTCGTTTTGCGGAACGCGCAGAAGCAGGCATGTTGAAGGTGAATCAGCCGACTGCTGGAGTATCAATACAAGCACCATTTGGTGGTTTCAAACAGAGTGGCTCGGGAATGTTCCGTGAGATGGGCAAAGGAGCAATTGAGTTCTTTTCGCAAGAGAAAGCCATATATATAGATGGCCAGTAGTTGTTTCGCATAAGATGCTGATACGCTCCTCCTCCACACCGTGTGTGGGGGAGGAAGTCTAGCGGAGGCCAACGGAACACGCTCCCGATGAGTGGCATTCGTCTTACCGTAGATCAAAGATTTAATGATGCGTATATTGAAGATTTTCAACAAAAAACACATGTTTATCATGATTCTTTATGAAAACGCTCAATAAACCGTAAGATGTAATTGAATGAATAGCTACAAGATGGGATGAACAACGCACCAAAATGCGAGATTTTGCGGAATTGGTCAAATAAAGTGTTGACAAGAGCGCTGATGTGCGGTATATAGTTTATGGGGGGTTTCGACTTTAGTGTAAAAGGGGTATACCAATGCAGAAGACAGACTTTGTGAAGGCCGTTGCTGAAAAGGCCAAGATGTCACAGAAAGACACCAAGGAAGTCATTGACGCAGCCTTGGAAGTAATCGCACAGCAGTTGAAGGCTGGCGAAAAAGTGACGTTGACAGGTTTCGGCACTTTTGAGGTGCGCAAGCGCCAGGCACGTGAGGGCGTGAATCCTCAGACCAAGAAGAAGATCAAGATTCCAGCCACCAAGACTCCTGGCTTCAGTGCGAGCAGCACCCTTAAGTCACAAGTCAAGTAGTTCGCGTTTTGGTACAAAGTCCCCGTGTGCATCTATATGCACACGGGGACTTTGTGTAACACTCGTTGCCCAATTATTGTTGAGCGGCTAAAGACCGTAGATATTCGATTAACTGTGTATACGGATACAGGTTAGTATCTGTGATTCCCTTGGAAACGGCAAGCGTTTGTAGGCGTTCGGCCTGTAGTGTGGCAGACTGATATTCTTGGGCATCACTAAGCACCAGGGTGTAATTCTGTTGTGCTTCGAGACTATCGGGTTGGAGTTCGGCGAGGCGTTGAAAGGCTTTGATGGCATTCGGATGGTCGTTGAGCCGAGAAGACATTAGCCCGATAATGGATATGGTAAGCGTATCTTGATTGGCCATTGTTTCATTGTAGGCATCGCGCAGTTTGACGAGTAATTCAGGATACGGGCGCAACTCTTCGATGATGGCTGTAATTTGTGCATCAAGAATACGAGGTGTTTTGACGACCAGTGACACGTAGATGTCAACTGCTGCTGCGTATTCCCCCTTTGCTCTGAGGACATTGGCTTGGCGGAGTGTCGTATCACGATAGCGTTGATCGAGGCGCTGTGAACGCACAAGCATTTGTTCTGCTTCGGCGATGGTAGCCGTAGCAGTCGCCGGGTCATTCGCCTGAATTGTCGTTGCGTAGGTCAACAAGGCTTCGATGTATTCGTTGATGATTGTGACGTCTTGGGGTGCAACGTTCATCCCATCACGGAACCACGAGAGTGCCGACTGCAAGATTTCGGGATTTGCATCCATGCGCGTGTACCAAAAGATGTAGAGACGTGCCATATTTGCAAAGTGGTCTTTGTTCCGTGGGTTGATTTCATGCGCTTTGCGCAACGTTGCCTCCGCATACTGCAGGAGTTCAACGGGTGAGCGTTGCATCAAAAATCCCTGCAAATCAACGGGTTGGGTTTGTTGCAACAACAAGGGCAAAGCGGTGGTCTGTTCGGTGGGTGTTGTGACAGGTGCTTGGCGGCGTCGGATATCGGCGAAGCGCAACAACGATCGCCCGAGGTTGAGATAGTAGATGTCTTGCGATGGCTCCATACGGATGGCATCAATGTAGTATGTCATGCCGATTATCTGTTGATCGGTGTTGCCCGTAGTGCTCGCACTATCGGTGTAGTTTTGTCCTTGTTGGAAGCGCATATCGGCGAGTGCATTATCGAGATTCCACGACCAACTGATGACGGCACCAATTACGATTACGACCACACTAATGGCAGTGAGCCCAAACGTGTCGTTGCTTGCAACGCGCCGTGACAGTTGTGGTGTACGGGTTGATGCTTGTTTGCGGCGTCGTGAAGGAATTGTTGGTGTTGGTGCTTCGCTGGGCTGAGGCGGTTCGGGTTGGACGTCAACAGGTGCGACATCCGCGCAGCGTGTCAACTGGTGCGTGATGACAACAAGTGCGAGTGCGACCCACAAAAAGAGCAATGTAGCCACAATGGGGATGCCGGTGAGTCCTTCCACATTATGGGCTACTATCATGCTGATGGTCGCAATCATGAGCACACGCATGTCGGTGGTTGTGGTGGTGCGCCGTTGTACTTGGCGTGCCAACAGCAGGGCGGTGATGATGACGGCAAGATAGCTGATCAACCCGATGACGCCTTTGTTGACCACTTCGTCGAGGAGCGCTTGGTGTGAACGATCGGGTGATGCACTGCGCGATTCGACATTGGCAAGCGATGGTGGGTAAAAGGGCGTATACGCCACAAACATGCTTTCTGGTCCCCAGCCAATCACACTGCGTAGCGGGTCGGCGGTCACAAGTGCCACTGCGCCACCAGCATGGGTATCACCAAACCAGATTTTCATGCGTACATCACCGGTAGTACCTGGACTCACATCAAAAAGTTTGCCCATACGACCGATGTAGGGTGCGGCCCGTAGTGGTTCGAGTGCGGGAATTTTGGCGAAGTTGAAAACGAGTAAAAAGGCCACAAGGGTCACAAACAAGGCCAACTCGATGATGATGAGTCGTTTGGCAAGAGCTGCATAGCGCGGTGAGTGTTGCACGATATCGATGAGCAGCAACGTGACAAAGACGAAGACGCCAACCGCACCCCCAATCCAGGGCCCACGACTCTGGGTGAAAAAGATTGTTACCACACTCAGCAGTGTGAGTGCACCACAAGCAATTGCGGTTGCCCAAGATATCATTGGTGCTTCATCAATGTCTTTGGGTGCTGTCAAACACATGCCCGCTGCTGCCAGCTGTAGTATCACGGCCGCAATCAGCCACAGATTCCAATTGGCACCAAATCGGTCGGTAGCGGGTGTGATGATTTGTACGCCATCACTCGTTGATGACACGATGAGTGTGACGAGTGCATAGACACAGGTCATAAGCGCGGGGATGGTCACCACAAATCGCGGCGCAGTCAATTTGTGGGCGGGCCAGATGGGGAGTGCAAATGCGGCAAAGGCACAGACGATAGCACCAGGGTAGACCCACCAAAACCGCGTATCAATCGCACGTACCACACCACCAAACTGCATGGCTGCAAAGACCAATACAACGGCACCGATAATTGCCAACCCGTAGCCGACCACCCACTGCCAGGCGTACGAGCGTGAATGAGCCGTGTTGGTGCGTGCTAATCGGACATGCATCAGCAAAAAGGCGAATGTGATTGGGATAACAAGGATGAGATAGGCGGCAATGAAAATGGAGTTCCCCATGGTTGATGCAACGCGGGTAATGACATCGCCTTTCCACGGCAACGGGTCGAGTTCGAGGTGTTGAACGATGCCATATGCCGCAGGAATAATGGCAGACATGGTGATTGCCGCCAGAATGCGCATGAGTTGCTCTCGGGTTGTGACAAAAAAGATTAGTATGCAGGCAAATGCCACATACGACAAATTGGTATAGGTACCTTGCATGCGTTGGTACGATCCCCACCACGAGACACCAGGTACAACGGAAGTAATGGTGGCAAAGATGAAGATGACCACATAGATGAGAATCGCGATACCAAGCGGAAAGGTGCGTAGACGTTGCCACCACGATTGCATCGCTGATGGTGTACGAGATGCAGACACCATGTGTATCCACACTACGGAGGCCAGCGCAATCATCATGGTTACAAGGGCACGGAATACGACGGCTTTGTCGGGCTCAAAGTGACGCGACGACAGCAAATTGAAGTACGACGGTATTAGCACAATGGTCAACAGCCAGGCAAACTCGAGCAGTCGCCGGCTCCACTGTACGAGCGATGATTGTTGCGACACGACGAAACCTCTCTATTCACACAGCTCTGTCTGTGTATATGCGATCGAGCACCATCCCCGTTGTTAGGACGAAACGGTTTGGTCGGTGCGTGATTTCTTGAGTTGATGGGTCCGATTTAACATGTCTCGTGCAACGCTCCGACTTTGTTCGCTGACGGGGTGACCATCGAGCATGGCCGCAACTTCATCAACGCGGGCCTGATTCGAGAGTTGGACGACCTGTGTGGCGGTACGTGTATTGGTGACTTGCTTGGTGATGGCATAGTGGGTGTCACCAAATGTGGCAACTTGGGCGAGATGCGAGATACACAATACCTGATGATGGCGACTAATCTGCCAGAGCTTTTCGCCAACCACCGCACCCGCACGCCCACCAACTCCGGTATCTACTTCATCGAAAACCATGGTTTCTACGGTATCGGCCTGAGCAAGTACGGACTTCAATGCGAGGAATAAACGAGATCCTTCACCGCCGGATGCGGTTTTGGCGAGGGATTTAGGCTCTTCGCCAGGATTTGGTGCAATCATAAATTCAATTTTGTCTATACCGGTACGATCACACGCAATCGTTGCGGTGTTGCCAGATGCATCCACCACATAGACGCCATCGTCGCTGGGTATGTGATGTTGTTGCGCAAAGAATCGGATATGCGGCATCGCCAGGTCGCGCGCTGCCTGTTCGACGGCAGCCTGTAATTCGCTTGCGGCGACACGACGTTTTTCCGAGAGTTGTGACGCCAATGTGCCGAGTTGTTGCTTGAGTTCTTGCTCTTTTTGTTTGAGGGCCTCGATATGTTCTGCACTATGCTCGAGTCGTTCAATCTCTGCACTGGCTGCTTCGGCCTGTGGAATGAGCTCATCCACAGGAGCACGATATTTGCGCTGTAAGTTGCGCAGTACCGTAATTCGATCCTCGATGGCTTCGATGTGTTGGGGATCGAAGTCTATGCGGTCACGGTATGCACGCACGGCACTCGTGAGCTCTTCGAGCGCATACAGAATATCAGTACTCTGACTATACAATGCCTCTGCACTCGGATCAAGCTTGGCAAGATCGTGGAGGGTGTGTGTGAGTGTCACCAGGCCTTCGTTGAGTGAGCGATTGCGCAGTTCATCGTTGGTCATCACATGGTAGGCGTTTGCAACCAGTTCAGTGATGCGTGCACCATTTTGAATGCGTGCGCGCTCTTGTGTAAGCCGTGCTTCTTCACCAATAAGTGGTGCGGCAGCACGAATGTCGTCGCGTAGCTGACTGAGTTCTGCGATGCGTGCACTTCGTTGCTGCGCAGCCGTGTGTAAATTAGACAATTCCTGTTTTATTGTTTTTAATTCCACAAAGCAGTCATGTACTTGTTGGCGTTGTGGCACCAAGCTCGCAAAGCGGTCCAACATATCGAGATGTGTCTTGGCATTGAGCAACGACAACCCTTCGTGTTGCCCTTGGATATCAATCAACGCAACACCAATATCACGCAGAATGGCACTACTCACTGCCCGTCCATTAATCCGGGCACTGGTACGCCCACTTTCCCGTGATATTTCACGGAAGATGATAATTTGTTCTTCGTCCTCGTCACGCAGACCATGTTCATCGAGGAGTTGTTGGAGCGCAGTATTGCGTTGGATGTGAAATATGCCCTCGATGCGTGCCCGATCACAATTGGTGCGGATAAACGACACATCAAACTTGTCGCCGCGTAAGATACCGAGTGCATCAATGATTATGGACTTGCCTGCGCCCGTCTCACCACTCAGGACGGTCATGCCAGACCGGAACTGGAGTGAGACGTGTTCGATGATTGCAAAGTTTGATATTGTAAGTTCTACTAGCATGGCCAACCTCGCCAGATCATCAGAGACACCGCCGAACTAACTAAACATGTCGAGAAACTCTTGAAGCTTCTCCGCACTATGAAACACGAAGGTCAAACGCACATCACGAGGGGTCCGTTGAATGCTCACTGGTGTAGATATGCGTGCTTCGAGTTCGCGCGCAATACTCTGGTCATCAATGGTGGTAACATCTGTATCACGATTCGGATTCGCCTTGGGTTTGTTAGTGCCGCTCGTGGGTTGACCACTGGCACGCATGTGTGTGAGCTGCGTACGTGCACTTGCCGGTGTGAGATGTGGGGTGTCGGTGAGTTGTTCTGTTTCGCGAACCGTCATCCCTGCGTTCATGATGAGGTCAAGGATTGCATGTTGTGCCTGCGGATCGTCTACCTTGAGCAACGCACGTCCATGACCAGCACTGATTTGGCCCGCCCGCAACGCTGTTTGCGCACTATCAATCAGCCGGAGCAAACGCCGTGTGTTCGTAATTTGGACACGACTCGCCCGACCCATGCGCTTGGCAATCTGATCATCACTCAGATTAAACTCATCCTTGAGTGATTGATAGGCGAGTGCTTCTTCGATGGGGTTAAGATCTGCGCGTTGCACATTTTCGATGATTGCAATTTCGAGCATTTCTTGGGGTGTGCTTTCGCGGATAACCACCGGCACCATGCTCAACCCGGCTTGGGTCGCTGCACGCAAGCGACGCTCACCAGCAATGAGTTCATAGCCGCCACTGGGGAGTCGGGTGACAATCAGCGGCTGCACGATACCATGCTCTTTGATTGATGCTGCCAAATCGGCGATGGCAACTTCGTCGAACGTTTTGCGTGGCTGATACCGATTGGGCCGGACATCGCCAATTGGCACTTCACGGACTGCACCATCATTGGTGGCGCCTGTGGGTGTCGAAGAACCAGGCAGAAGTGCATCGAGCCCACTGCCTAAACCACCACGACGTTTGTTACTCATCGCTGACCTCCACCGATATTAAGCCGTTGCATTAATTCTTCTGCGACACGGGTATATGCTTGTGTCGCGCGCCCCTCCGGATCATACTCGTAGAGCATTTGTCCATAACTGGGTGCTTCACTTGCACGTACACTGCGCGGAACAGGATATTGACAGATGTGAACAGGGAAAAATTTGCGCACTTCATCAACAACCTGTTGGGCGAGATTGGTGCGTCCGTCGTACATCGTCATCACAACCCCAAGAATGGATAAGCGGGGGTTGAGATGGTTGTGCACACGATCAATGATGTTTTTGAGCTGAGCTAATCCTTCGAGTGCAAGATATTCACACTGTAGCGGAATACAAACCGTATTGGCCGCAACCAGCGCGTTCACCGATACAAACCCCAATGCGGGTGGGCAGTCTAGCATGATGATGTCGTAGTATGGCCGGATTTGTTCAAGAGCAGAAGATAACCGATATTCGCGTTTCTCAACGTCAACGAGTTCTACCTGTACCCCCGATAACCGCTCGCTGGCAGGCACGATATCATAGTTTGCTCGCCGTGTCGGTTGCACCGTCTGCTGTGCTGGATGTGTGCCCATGATGAGTTCGTAGGTGGTGTACTCTAGGTTGCGCTTGGAAACACCAAGACTGGTTGCGGCATTTCCCTGAGCATCACAATCTATCAGCAAGACTTTGAGATTGTGTCGGGCAAACTCACCACATAGATTGACTGCAGTGGTCGTCTTGCCTACGCCACCTTTTTGATTCATGCACGCAATCACGATACCTGCGCGCGGACCTTGTAATGGTTGATTCAGAACTGTCAAAGCCGTGCTCCTATGAAATCATCATTACTAGACAATACGTCCAGTATTCTATTACCGTGACACATCACCAAAAAGGTACGGGTATTTGGTTGCGATTGCGCTTACTTCAATTCTATTGTCTATACGTGATTGTACTATATTTACCACACCTTGTTGTATATGTATGACTCAAGAATGATTGCCTGTTTCACGTGAAACACATAGGGTGCAGGGTGGGTATATGTTTCACGTGAAACACATAGGGTGCAGGGTGGGTATATGTTTCACGTGAAACACATGGGGTGCAGGGTGGGTATATGTTTCACGTGAAACATGCGTGATATGTGTTTATGTATCAACACGATAAATGAACGAAACCGTGGATTAGGCGAAGTCAACCCATGTGTTACGCGGTTGAGTGGTTCGTGTAGAATAGAAGAAGAACCCACTACACAGTGAGAGGATTTCATGAAAATTGCCTTATTCATCACCTGTTTCAATGACACAATATTTCCAAACACAGGAAAGGCGGTAGTAGAAATCCTGGAGCGGCTTGGACATGAAGTCATCTTCCCCGAAGCACAAACGTGTTGTGGTCAGATGCATTTCAACACTGGCTATCAAGCCGAGGCGATGCCGATCATCCGGCAGTTTGTGCATACATTTTCGGCATATGATGTCGTGGTATCTCCATCAGCCTCGTGTACTGGCATGGTGCGTGACATGTACCGGCTTGCTGCTGAAGTCCACCATGACATGGTATTAGCCGAAGCTGTTGATCAGCTTGCTGGTCGCGTGTATGAATTTTCCGAACTCCTCGTCAATCGCTTGCAAGTTGTAGACGTAGGCGCCTATTACCCGCATCGCGTCACCTATCATCCGACCTGTCACTCGTTACGAGGTATTCGGGTGGGTGATGCACCAGAGCGTCTTCTGCGAGCGGTTCGTGGTATTGACTATGTGCCGCTTACGAGTAGTAGCGAGTGTTGTGGTTTTGGTGGAACATTTGCAGTGAAGAATGCAGACACCTCGATGGCAATGCTCGGTGATAAAATTCGGCATATTTTGGACACGAGAGCCGAAGTCTGTGTCGCTGCAGACAACTCGTGTTTAATGCATATCGGTGGTGCATTGCATCGGCAACGAAGTGGTGTACGGGTGGCACATCTGGCCGAAATATTAGTGGCACAGGAGTAATCAGCGATGCGTAAACCAGAATCAGTCATCATTGATCTATCACCGCACTTTGAAATTGGGGCGAAACAGGCGCTACAAAACACACAGTTACGGCGCAACATGGGGAAGGCCACGCAGACGATTCGCGCCAAACGCGCCGCAGTCGTAGATGAAATGCAGGAATGGGAATCATTGCGGGTAGCAGGTCAGCGCATCAAAGATGAGGTGATGCGCAACCTGGATACCTATCTCATTCAACTCGAAGCCGCCGTGCAACGCGCAGGTGGGCATGTGCACTGGGCTCGCGATGCGCGTGAAGCAAACCAGATCGTCACACAATTGATTCAACGGGCGGGTGCCCAAGAAATCATCAAAGTGAAGTCGTTGACCACGGATGAGATACGCTTGAACGAAGCCTTACATGTGGCGGGAATTACGGCGATTGAGACGGATTTGGCAGAGCTCATCATCCAGCTAGCCAACGAAAAGTCGTCGCATATTCTCGTGCCAGCCATCCACAAAAACCGAGCAGAGATTCGTGCGCTCTTTCAAAAAGCGATGAATCTCCCCGATTTGACGGATGAGCCACAGCAACTCGCAGCTGCAGCACGTCGGTTCCTGCGCGAAAAGTTCATGACGGTCACGGTTGCGACGAGCGGTGCAAATTTTGCTATCGCAGAGACGGGGAGTGTGTGTGTGGTTGAGTCCGAGGGAAATGGGCGTATGTGTTTGACGATGCCCGACGTCTTGATTAGCGTGATGGGCATCGAAAAGATTCTGCCACGGTGGGATGACCTAGGTGTTTTTATGCAGCTTCTACCGCGTTCATCAACGGGTGAGCGCATGAATCCATATACCACCATCTGGACGGGCGTGCATCAAGGGGATGGCCCGCGGGAGTTTCATCTGGTATTGCTCGACAATGGTCGGAGTGATGTATTGGCGGATCGTGTGGGGCGACAGACGCTCCACTGTATCCGTTGTAGTGCGTGTATCAACATCTGCCCCGTCTATGAACGTACTGGGGGGCACGCCTATGGGTCAGTGTATCCGGGACCAATCGGAGCAATATTGACGCCACAGTTGGTGGGTACAGCGCATGCATCGTCGTTGCCGTACGCATCGTCACTGTGTGGTGCGTGTTACGATGTCTGCCCGGTGCGTATCAACATCCCTGAAGTATTGGTGCACTTGCGTGGCAAAGTGGTTGCAGAAAAACAAGCAACCATACAAGGAACGCTCGCGGCAGAGAATATTGGCATGAAAGCGATAGCGCAGGTATTTCGCCATCAGACACTCTACGAAGCCGCGCAGAAAAGTGGTCAGCTCGCCCAGCACTTTTTTGTGACCGATGGATACATCGAACAGGGACCTGGGCCATTGGCCAGTTGGACCAAAATGCGTGATTTCCCGGCAATGGCGAATCAGTCATTTCGTGAATGGTGGCGTGAGAGGAAGCACAATGACAAAGACAAGTCGTGACGATATGCTAGCGCGGATTCGTGCCGCAATCACCAAGGGAAACCCGCACACAGTTGTTGATGGCCGTGATGTGTCGTACGACATGCCTGCAGATCTGGACATGGCCACACGTGTGGCACAATTTGCACATCGTGTCGAAGAATACAAAGCGTGGGTGGGGCAGTGTCGGAGTGCGGATATTGCTACGGTTATTCATGCACGGCTCGTGTTGCGCAATGCACACACCATGGTGGTGCCCATGGACGTGCCAGCGAATTGGCTCACAGGGGACATCACGTATGTGCGGGACAATCAACTCACGCGGCAAGAAATTGCTGCATGTGCGGGGGTGATTACTGGGGCCGCTGTGGGAATTGCACAAACGGGAACGATTGTACTCGATGGTGGTGCTACCCAAGGGCGTCGTATGCTTACCCTTCTGCCCGATTACCATCTGTGTGTGGTACGTGCGAGTACGATTGTGACGAGTGTCCCTCAGGCATTCGCACACCTTGGGCGTATAGCACCCACACCGCGCCCTGCTTATACCTTCGTGTCTGGCCCTTCGGCGACATCCGATATCGAGCTCAATCGCGTGGAGGGGGTGCATGGTCCACGTACACTCGACGTGTGTATTGTGACCGATTGGTAGGTTATGGAGTCACCACGATAACCCCGCGCATTGCGTCGTGCTGGGGGCCACAGTAGTAGGTGCATACAAACGGGTAGCTTCCCACGGTATCGAATACGAGCGTTTGTTGCACAATGTAGCCGGGCCGAACGAGAAGAACAGGATGGGTAGCCACCTGGAACGAATGGATGACATCCATGCTAGTTGCCACCACGGTGACTCGACTTCCAACAGGCAGTGAGAGTGATGCGGGTGCGTTGCGTGCTTGGCCAATGTCAAAGAACCACTCTTTGGCGACGATACGCAGGATGTACTGGTTGTTGCCAGTGGGGACGAGTCCGAGCTGGCGAAATTCGCTGAGGTTGAGGCGCATCGGATCAACGCGCCCTGCGGGGAGCGGAGTACGGGCATATTGCACCACCAGAATGGCGATGCTTACTGAGGCGACGATGCCACACAGGAGGAATGCAAGAACAGTACGAGGTGAGAAGCGCATAGCAATGATTGGAGCCCCAGCATACCAAAACGGTATCCTGGGGCTCGTGATTAGAAGAACAACTTGGCGATGCCGAGTACACCTTGCTTCCACGGAACGCGGTGCGAGACGCCGCTTGCATGGGAAAACTTGGCGAGGTTGGCCACGTACCAGTGGTAGTTGCGGATGAGTGCGTCTTTGTTTGAGAACTGCGGTTTATAGCCGAGGACGCGTTCTGCCTTTTCAATGGAGACAAACGAATCGGTGACCGCCGTTTCGTAGACCCACTTGTACAGCGGGGATAGTTTGAGTAGCTCCAAAAAGCGCAATGTCCAAATCACGGGGGCTGCAGGGAGCGGCACGATTTTTTTGCCGAAACCAGCCACATCGAGTACGGCTTGGTAGTCTTGGCGCATGGTGGTGAATTCTTTGGCACCCACGTTAAAGGTGTCGTTTACTACCGTGGCATCGAGTGTGGCGCAGAGATAAATCGCTTGGCACAAGTCTTCGACATCCAAAAACTGATAGCGATTATTTCCACTACCAATCATGGGGAAACCGTGTCCATCTTTGGCCCAGTCGTAGAGTAATGCGAATACTCCCAAGCGTTCTGGTCCCACAAATGATTTGGGTCGCAAAATGGGGACGATGAGTCCTTTGCTACGGAACTCGACGCAGATTTGCTCGGCAGCAACTTTGGCTTCACCGTACGGTCCCACGCCTACCAATGTGTCATCCTCGTAGAGTGGATGATGATCGGGAATGCCGTACACGGCGGTGGAGGAAATATGGATGACACGTGGTATTCCCCGCCGTTGGGCGGCAACGAGTACGTTGTGTGTACCATCGAGGTCGGTGGTCCGGATATCAGCGGGTGAATAGAGCGGGAGGGCGGCAGCGGTGTGTACGACTAAATCACAGCCCTCCATGGCAGCGAATAAGGCGGCTTGATCGCGAATATCCCCACGGATTTCGCTGATGAGGGTGCGTTCTGGGTAATCGAATGGTGCGATGTCGTATGTGACGACCTGATGCCCGCGTTGAAGCAGATAGCGTACCAAGTTGATTCCGAGAAATCCTGCACCACCAGTAATGAAAACACGATTTGGTGTCATACAATCTCCATGTTTTCAAGGCTTTTCAATGCCTTGAAGTGATATTTTATGTAAAAAATATCACTATTCCGAATAATCGGCAACGCGTTGTCGTAGGCGGGCGATTTGTGCTTCAACGGCCGACAAGGTATCACGTTCTCGTTGCACGATGGCAACAGGTGCTTTGCCAGTGAACGTATCATCGGCGAGGCGTGTACGGCGGCGTTCAGCATCGGCTTCTGCGTTGGCCAACTCCTTGGTGAGGCGCTGGCGTTCGGCGGCGAGATCGATAAGCCCTGCGAGTGGCACAAAAATCTCCACATCGCCGATTACAACCGTCGCAGCTGCCTTGGAACGCACTGCCAGGGCAGTGACGAGATGGAGGTCGTCATTACTCAGGCGTGCGAGGCGGCACAATAGCGCACGTTGTTCTGCGAGCAAGTCAACGTGTGGTGACACGATTGTTGCTGCCACAAACTTGGCTGGCTCAACTTTGTATTCGGCGCGAATATTGCGGATACCCACAATAATGTCGCGCACGAGTTGTAGGCTCCGTTCGGCAGTTTCATCGTAGAGTGACGCATCCGGTTGCGGGTAGCCGGCCTGCATAATTGAATCGGCGGCGGTGTCGTGTACCATTCGCCCAGTGAGATACTGCCACGCTTCTTCGGTGACGAAGGGCATGAACGGATGAAGCAGGCGCAACGATCCCTCGAGTACAGTGTAGAGTACTTCGCGGGTGAGGAGTTGGCGGCGGTCGTCACCTTCGAGTTGTGCCTTGGCGATTTCCACGTACCAGTCCGCAAATTCGTTCCAGACGAACTCTTGAGTTTGGCGGGCAGCTTCGCCGTAGTTGTAACTCTTCATCAAGCGGTCAACATCTGCGACCAAGCGCTGATAGCGAGACATAATCCAGCGATCGGCTACCGTGTATGGGTAGTTGAGCAGACAATGACCGGTGACAATGGCAGAGGCGTCCGGCTTCCAGTCTCCAAACCGGCCGAGCACGAAGCGCGTCACATTCCAGAGTTTGTTGGCAAAGTTGCGCCCAGATTCAATGCGTTCAGGATTGAGGTTGAGGTCTTGGCCAGGGGTGCTACTCGTAGCCAACGTAAAGCGTAGGGCATCGGTGCCATACTGTGCCATGATGTCGAGTGGGTTGATGACGTTGCCGTACGTCTTGCTCATTTTGCGTCCATCCTTGTCGCGCACCAACCCATGCAAGTAGATGGTGTGGAATGGTGCGTGACCGGTGAGATAGCATCCGAGCATCATCATGCGTGCTACCCAGAAAAAGAGAATGTCGTAGCCAGTCTCCATCACGCTGGTGGGATAGAAGCGTTTCAGGTCTGCTGTCTGGTCGGGCCAGCCGAGTGTTGAAAACGGCCACAACCCGCTAGAAAACCACGTATCGAGTACATCGGGATCCTGGGTGATGCCAGGACCAACAGGATCGGGATCATCGGCACCAGGGACAATCATTTGCCCATCACTGGTATACCAGACGGGGATGCGGTGTCCCCACCACAGCTGACGGCTAATACACCAGTCTTGAATGTTTTCTAACCAGTGGTAGTAGACGCGCTCGAAGTTATCGGGAATGATGCGCGTTTGTCCGGTACGGACTGCAGCCAATGCCAGATCGGCGAGCGGTTGCATTTTGACAAACCACTGTTCGCTGAGCAGGGGCTCGATGACTTCACCACCACGCTGGCTAATCCCCACCGACATCCGATGGGGCAGTGTGGCGACCAGGAGCCCTTCACGTTCTAGGTCTGCGAGCACCTGTTTACGCGCTGCAAAGCGTTCCATGCCCGCATACGGGCCAGCCTGCTCGTTGAGGGTCGCATCACGATTCATGATGTTGACCATGGGTAACTGTTGGCGCTGTGCCACCGCATAGTCGTTGTGGTCGTGGGCAGGGGTGATTTTGACGGCACCAGTGCCGAATTCTGGATCTGCATGTTCATCGGCCACGATTGGAATCATGCGATGAACCGCAGGGAGAAGTACCTGTTTGCCGATGAGGTGTTGGTAGCGTTCGTCGGAAGGATTGACGGCAACAGCCACGTCGCCCATCAACGTTTCGGGGCGTGTGGTGGCCACAGTAATAAAGGCGGTGGCGTGTGCCGCCCATGATCCACTGCCCCATGTGCCAGCCTGCCAGGCACCGTCAACCACGGGGTAGCGGATTTGCCACATGTTGACATCACGCTCTTCGTACTCGACCTCGAGGTCGGAAACCGCCGTTTGTAAATTGGGTGACCAGTTGACCAAGCGGGTACCACGGTAGATGAGCCCATCGTCATAGAGCTTTTTGAATGCGGTACGTACCGCACGTGATAAATCGGGATCAAGGGTGAAATGCTCACGCGACCAGTCGCACGACGCACCGAGGCGGCGTAACTGTTGCGTGATTTTGCCACCGAATTCTTCTTTCCACTCCCAGGTACGGCGCAAGAACTCATCGCGCCCGACGGCTACACGACTGGTGCCCTCGCGCATGAGCATGCGCTCGACTTGGAGTTGTGTGGCGATGCCGGCATGGTCAGTTCCTGGCACCCACAACGTGGGGTGGCCACACATGCGTTGCCAGCGGACGATGACATCTTCGAGGGTGACAAACATGGCGTGCCCCATGTGGAGCTCACCGGTCACATTCGGTGGTGGCATTGATAATACGAAGGGCGATTTGTCGTTGGTCGTACTCGGTTGGAAAAAGCCGTTTTGTTCCCACCACTCGTAGAGGCGTTCTTCGACGAGCTGTGGTTCATAGGCCTTGGCCATTTCGGATGATCGTTGGAATGAATCCGGCATGTGACACCTACTATAGACATGTATAAAGGCATTATACATGACGAGGCGTTGGCGTGCGCCGAGAACCGCTTACAACACCTGTGAGAGTGTGGTCACAATGATTCCACGCTTGGCGAATTCATCGAGGATAGCGGGGAGTGCGTCAGCGGTGGCTTGGCTTCCGCAATGGACGAGCAAAATTGCCCCGTTGAGCTTTTCAGGAGTGAGCGTATTGGTGAGACGATCGACTAGAAATTCAGGTGTTTTGGGGTCTCCCACAGAATCGAGACTGTCGAGTGTCCAAAAAATAGGCAGATAGCCGGTGCCGATGACGGTACGCAATACGGGTTCGTTGTAGGCACCAAAGGGTGGGCGAAAGTAGGGCGCAGGGAGTGTCCCGGTTGTTTCGCGGAGCGCTTGTGCCATGTCGTTGAGCTCTTGCTGGATTTGTGCGTCTGTGATGGTGGTGAAATCGGGATGGGACGTGGAATGATTGGCAATCTCGTGCCCATCGGCAACAATTCGGCGTGTGAGATCGGGATTGGTGCGAATCCAGGTGCCCGTCAAAAAGAAAGTCACACGAATATTCCGCGATGCCAAGGTATCCAGCATACTGGTGGTAGGCGCACTGCTTGCACCCGCATCAAAGGTGAGTGCCACTGCTGGACGATTAGCGCCTCGTTGCACGATAATTGCCTGGCTAGTCAGTGTGCTTGGCGCCCCTGCAATTTGTGGAATGATGAGTGGGCGCAAGGGAGCGGGCTCGCCGCCAAAGCGATTAAATGCTTGGATGAACGCAACGGTGCTGCCGGCAGCTAGCGCAATGTCAGCGAGATTATCACCATCTTTGAGGCGATAGGCGATGTAGCCTTGGGGGACTGGTGTGGGGGTAGTACTAGGGAGCACACGTGTGGCCGATGCCACACGTGCTGTTGGTGTGTCTGAGACAGCCGACGGTGTGTGGGTGATATGCGAAGTCGGCGGGATGGGGGACGGTGTGGTGGTGGTGGCGGCCACAGCGGTGGGAGGTGCAGTGACAGCGGGTGTCGAGGTGCGTTGCATCACACGCCACACCTGTTGCGCTGCTGCCGCAACCATCACCAGGGTGAGCAGTGTGAGTATCACCAGTCCCCAGCGTTTCATCAGCGTGCAACCTTGAGGTGTGTGGTGATGAACTGAGTCAGATGTGTGGCTGCGCCGTCCTTTTGCAAGGCGCGTCGTGGGATGGCCAGATAGTTCCATGACGCAAGCACGAGGACGACGTACTGGTGGTTTTCAATGGTATGGGAAAACTGTGCCCAACCGCTGGTAACAGTGCGATCACCCACCATGCGATGAATGCCGGTATCGTCAATGCGCAATTTGACCGATGTGCGTGGATTATTGAACGAACTGAGGGTCATCAACAGCAATGGGATGGGGTCTATGGCCAAGAGCAAGGCGATGAGGATTAACAGGAGTTGATTGGTGCCAAAGGCGATGGTGAAACCCTGCCAGGCAGCCACACCCACAAGCACGAGTGCAATTGCCTGGTAGAGGCGGTGTTTCTTGGTGGTTGATTGATAGAGCTGGGCAACAGCCAGTGTGTCGCGGGTGCTCATCACATACTCGAGGGTGAGTGGCGTGGTCATGGGATGTTGAGCTCCTGTCCTGCAAACAGATTGTCGGGATTCTGGAGTGCGGGATTTGCGGTAAGAATTTGTTTCACGGTCACATTAAACTGAGCAGCAATCGCTTGTAGACTATCACCAGGTTGTACCGTATATTTGCGCCCACTCGTAGCAGGAGCAGTGGTGGGGGCAATGGTCGCTTCGGGTGTCGGCGATGCGAGAGCGGTGGTATCGGTCAACGTGGTCGAATCACTCAAAATGGTGGTGTCAGTCAGTGTGAGGGTGTCGCTCAAAATAGTGGTGTCGGTCAGAGTAAGGGTGTCGGTGAGCAGCGTCGTATCTGAGACTACAACGGTTGGTAGCATGGTAGGAATCGGGGTAATCGTGACTTCGGGGACGGGGGTGGCCGTTCCTTCTTCGATGAGTTCCTCATCAATCATGTCACTGGCAAAATCACCCGAACGATCAACGGATGGTGCTACGGGCAACAACAGCGTCAAATTGGCGATACGTAGGCTGCTAATACTCACGCTTGCCAGGCTGAGTACCGCACTTACGATGACAACTGCAGTCAAGGCTGCCACAATGATAGTGGTACGTGGTGACAACATGCGTGACAACACACGGATAACCATGGCTCCCGCAAAAGGGAGAATCAACGCAATAATGAGTAAAATGCTAACAAAGTCCTGAGCCACACGCCACCTCCACACTCCCTAATGCCCTTTTAAGTGTACAACAGTCACACCCTCGCCGCCACTTGCACCACCACCCTCGAATGATTTGACATGGCGCGATGTTTTGAGCTGGTCGCGTAACGCCTGGCGCAAGGCGCCCAACCCTTTCCCATGAATGATGCGCACATACGGCAACCCTGCCCGATATGCATCATCAATGTAGCGATCAACGCGTTCACAGGCATCTGCTGCACGCATACCACGTACATCGAGTTCGAGTGCCACATCGGGGGTTGCTGGGATAGATACTGCGCGTGGTGCAATCACCGGTTTGGCCTTGTGTGGCCCAGGGCGTAATTCGTTGAGTGGTACGGTCATGCGGAAGCCGCCGATTTGTACCACTGCTGATTCATTGACCTCGTCAATGCTGATAATGTCACCCGACAAATTCACCGATGGAACGAACACCGCATCACCGACTTGGAGTTGGCGTGGTGTAGGTGCAGGTGGTGGTAGAGCTGCCTCTGCACTTGGTGCTACAGACCGCTTCTGTTGTTTGGCGAGTTGCGTGGTGGCTGTCTGTTGGATGTCGAGGGCGCGTTGTTGCGCTTCTTCCATCCATTTTTTGGTGACCGTCACTTGATGCACGTCATCACGCAAGCGGCGTAATTCGGCGCGCACCGCCTTCACTTCTGCATCAATGAGCTGTTGAGCGAGCTGGCGTTCATCATCGAGTTGCCGCACAACGGCTTCGCGTTCTGCGGCTAGTTGTTGGCGCATTGCATCAGCATCACGGTGGATTTGCTCGGCTTGTTGCAAGGCGAATGCGCGGGCTTGGGCAATAATCTGGGCATCGAGTCCAAGGCGTGCGGCAATTGCCAACGCATTTGAGCGTCCGGGTACGCCAATCAAGAGCCTATATGTGGGGGAAAGTGTTTCGGTATCGAATTCCACTGACGCATTCTGCACCCCCACGGTGCTATAGGCATACGCTTTGAGTTCGGCATAGTGCGTAGTGGCGATGGCAAAGACACCACGTTGGAGCACATGCTCGATAATGGCACGTGCTAATGCGGAGCCTTCAACGGGATCGGTGCCAGCACCAAGCTCGTCGAAGAGAATCAAGGCGGGGAGTTCATCTGCGAAAATGGGCGCAAGGGGTTGCCATTCATCGGCACCAATGGTGCGAATGTGTGAGACTTCGGGTTCGTGCACGGTGTTGAGCGTACGCAAAATCCCAATGATGTTGGTCATGTGTGACGAAAACGTGGAAAGGCTTTGCTCGATGCTTTGTTCGTCGCCAATGTCAGCAAATATACGGCCGAATATGGGTAACGTGGAGCCATCGGCTGCAGGGATAAAGAGCCCTGCTTGTGCCATGAGTGCGAGCAGACCGGTCGTTTTGAGAGAGACCGTTTTACCACCCGTATTGGGTCCAGTGATGAGCAAAATGCGGGTATCGTTGGGCATGCGCACATCAACGGGAACGACCACACTCGGGTCAATCAACGGGTGGCGTGCTTTGATGAGGTGAATCGCCGGATCTCCCCCCTGCATCACATCAACCATGATTGGTTCGACGGCGCGTATTTGACCAGCAAAACGAGCTTTGGCAAAGGCAAAATCTAGTAGTGCGAGTGCCGATACACCGGTGCGAATCGCTGACCCGTCGTTTCCGACCAAATCAGAAAGCTCGGCCAAGATGCGCGCAATTTCATCGGCTTCGTCGAGCTGAAGTTCGCGCAGTTTATTGTTGAGCTCAACGACCACCAGTGGCTCGATATACAGGGTAATCCCTTTGCCGGATTGGTCGTGCACCAACCCTTTGACCATGCGTTTATGGCTGGCCTTGACGGGAACCACGTAGCGCCCATTGCGCACAGTCACAATTGACTCTTGCAGTGCATCCGCATACTGTCCCGATGACACGATGTGTTGCAAGCGCTCTTGGACACGTCCCATGGTGATGCGGATTTCACTCCGTAGTGAAGCGAGTTTGGCACTCGCACCATCGAGGACTTCACCATCGTGGTTGATGGCGTGTTCGATGCGCTCTTCGGTATGGCTGAGTACGGGTAACGCCAGAATGGCATCGTTGAGTTGTGGGATACGCGCCACATCAATGCGTTTGAGCGCAGTGCGGAGCCGGCGCATCGCCGCCAAGGTGTGACTGATTTGTAGCAGAATCAAGGCGTCGAGCACGCCACCTCGCTCGGCGAGGATGACGGCCTCGCGCACGTCACGGGCCGCACCAATGGTGAGGTCTGGGATTTCGTCGAGAATGTAGCGTGCTTCCCGTGTTTGGGCGATGCCACTTTGGATTACGTGTGCATCTATGCTTGGTTCGAGATGCTCAGCAAGTGCCCGAGATGCCGCAAAACTGGCATGTCGTGCCAGCATGGAGCGGATGGTGGGGAATTCGAGTGTTGTCAGCGTGTGATGCGGTATGCTCATGGTGTTGGTGTCGTAAAAAAGAGTTGATTAATATCACTAAACACAAACGGGTCAAGGATGCGCACAAGTAATGCGTTGGCACCGTCGGCGAGGGGTTTTGCCAGTTGCGCTGAGGAAATCAGTTCGATGAAAGCGGGGTCGCCAATCAAGGTGCGCGCTCCAGCCGCGTTTTCGGGTAAGAGTTGGAGCATGACGAGATGCGCAAACACTCCAAGGAGCACTCCACTCGTAAACATGCTGGCAATCACCCCAATGCTTCGATTCAAGGCGGATTCGGTATTACCACGCAAGAAACGAAACGTGTAAATACCCATGCTCCCCAGTGCAATCATACAGGCCAAGAAGACGCCCATATAGGCAATGCCAAAGCTTTCGTAGATGGAAAGTGCTACTGCCAAATGAATCTGATCGCCCACGGCTTGGAAGTAGAGCCCGGCCAAGATGAGACAGACATAGGAAACAATGGTGATGACCAGCATGCGTACTGCGCCTTGGAAAAAGCCAACAATACCTGAAACGCACAAGATGACCAAACAGGTAATATCAAAGGTATTCATCGTTCACCTCTTTTGCCTCGTATTACACGCCGTCGCCATCGCGCCCATCGGCACAGCGCCATGCATGGGCCATACGCGGTGTATTAAAAGCCCAGCCCACACGGCCGTGACGGTCGAGCAGGATGCAACCACCGAGTCCTTTGCCGCGATCCGCAAGGCGCTGGATGGCGCGCTCCGCTGCCTGTTGCGGGTGAGTATCTGTGTCGAGATAATCAACGGCAGTTTTGGCGAGCAAGATTCGCATAATTGACTCACCCCAGCCGGTAGTGGAACACCCACCGAGTTCATTCATGGCGTAGAGCCCGCCCCCGAGGAGTGGGGCATCACCGACGCGCCCAATCATCTTGTAGTTGGTACCGCCGGTGGATGTACCAGCGACCACCCAGCCATGTTGGTCAATGGCCACACACCCAACCGTGTCACCGGGACGATGAGGATAGCCACCGCCACTAATTGTGGCCACAATCTCGCCTGGAGGTGCAGTTGCACCGCTATCGTTGGTCGTGTCGTACGTGGCCACATACTGCTGATAAATGGCAAATTCGCGATCAACGATGAGTTCTTCGGGGTCGCAAAATGGTATGCCACGTTCTCGTGCAAAGCGTTCGGCGCCATCGGCAACAAGCAAGCCGGCAGGGCTGTTGAGCACATGGCGGGCGAGTGAAATCGGGTTACGGATGCGCCGGACCCCGGCCACTGATCCATAAAAGAGTTTGTCACCTTCCATGACGGCGGCATCGAGCTCGACGAAGCCACCTCGGTTGAGGATCGAACCAACACCGGCATCGTATGTGGGGTCGTCTTCGAGGATGCGTACTGCTGCTTCGACGGCATCCATGGCGGTGCCACCATTGGCGAGAATATCCCACCCTGCATCACGCGCAGTGCGGCACCCATGCCGATGTGGGGTGACTTGATTATCGGGGATGGCCCAGGCTCCACCATGGACGATGATAGCGATTGACATGCGTGTGTCCTTGTCCGTCACAATATATGATGGTGGTATTATAACGCTTTACATGGCGTTTCGTAGCACTCAAATCACTGGATGCCATGAAGCTGGTGGCACATGTGTAAATGATGTGTATCACCAAAGGAGCATGAGATGGACGTATTTAGCGCATTTGCGCAACTCAGTCAACGTGCGCAACTGGCCGCATTGCATCCTGTCGCCCGTGTTGCGTGTACCGCCTTTGGGGTGCAACCACAATCGTTACGCTGTATCAACCACGGTTTTAACACGACATATGCGGTGATTGATGCCACTGGGGCCAAGTACGCACTCCGTCTCAACACGCATTCACTCCGCGATCGCGCAGGGCTTTACGCTGAGCAGCAGTGGATACGCGCACTGGCTACATCCACCAACGTGAGGGTGCCGACGCCGCTATACACGGATGCGGGTAAGCCGTTTGTGGAGTTGCCGTTTGCGCCGCTACACAACACACTTGTCGCCACCATGGCGCACTGGTTGCCTGGGCGCATCGTTGGCGCCCGGCCATCACGGCAACAGGTGCGCCAAATGGGTGTGGTAATGGCACATTTGCATCGCCATAGTGCGCAGTGGCACGCCACGGATGGTGCCGCATTCCCCCAAGTGAATCGCCTACTCATGAATAGTGATGATCATTTGGCTGGTGCATCTGCAGACAAGATACCAACGTCAGCACGGGTGTTGATTGATGCGGTACGACCACAGATTGACCAGATTTATGCGCAGTTGAATGCCAGTATGACCGTACAACCGATTCATGCGGATTTACATACCTATAACATGATGTGGCATCAACATACCCTTTCTGTCTTTGACTTCGATGATGCGGGGATGGGATTGCCCATCCAAGATGTGGCCATTATGCTTTACTATTTGCGTGATATTCCCTATGCGGAGACTGAATTGTGGACGGGGTACCAGAGTGTGAATCCTGCGCTGAATGTGTCAGCGGATGTGCTTGAGGCGCTGATAATGGGGCGTGGTATTTTGTTGCTCAACGATTTATTGACGTTGACGACACCAGCGGATGCTGCGTTTTTGCCGGAATATGTCCGACGAACCACACTACGGATGGAACACTTTCTCCGGACGGGGAAGTTTGCACTGCTGACATGAATTGTGATGCGTTATGAGAGGGATGCCATACAATGACACCGTGAGGGTACGGGGTATAATGACGCCATTGCGGATGTGGTGGCAGGGGCGCCATACAGTGACGGTTCATCAAACAAACGAACAATGGAGGCAGGGGCGCCATACAATGACCATCATACACACCAACAATGGAGGCAGGGGCGCCATACAATGACGCCCCTACGTAGCGATAACGCAAATCCAACAGAAACTGCAAACCATGCAAGACATCATTAAATTGGCGCGCTTTGTGCGACCGTACTGGCTGTCAGCGGTGGCAGCATTTGTGCTACTGACATCGTTGGTCTTTTTGGATTTGGCTATTCCGCGTCTGATACAGCGCATCATTGACGAAGGTATCGCCCAGCAAAACCAAGATATCGTCATCGAAACGGGCTTGCTGATGGTCGGTATTTCGCTATTGAGTGTGCTAGTGGCGGTGGGCAACAACTTTACCTCGATTCGTGTTGGTGAGGGGGTTGCACGCGATTTGCGCTTGGCGTTGTTTCAGAAAATCCAATCACTCTCGTACAGCAACCTCGACCAGATGCGTACTGGACAACTGTTGGTGCGCCTGACGAGCGATACTGCTGCGGTGCAGCGCTACTTTCAAATCAATTTGCGCATCGGTACGCGTGCTCCCATGTTGATGATTGGGAGCATCATATTGATGTTTAGTACCAGCTTTCAGTTGGCTTTGGTCTTGTTGCCCTTACTGCTGGTGACATCGGTGATTATCGTGTTGTTTGTGATGCGCACAGAGCCACTCTATCGCCTTGTACAACAGCGTCTCGATGTACTTAATACCGTATTACAAGAAAACATTGCAGGATCACGGTTAATCAAGGCATTTGTGCGTGGTGATGCGCAGGCGGCACGCTTTTTGGCGAGTAATGCGGATTTTGCCGCCAACTCGATTCGGGTGATGCAATTCATGGCCTTGATGATGCCCGTGTTGACCATGTGTGTCAATATTGGCATGGTTGTGGTGATATGGTGGGGTGGTTTCCATGTGGCAGAGGGCACAATGACGGTTGGACAAATCGTCGCATTTACCAACTACCTGCTGACCACGATGACCCCACTCGTGATGATGACAATGCTCTCGAATACGTGGGCGAGTGGGGTGGCATCGGCCAAGCGTGTCAACGAAGTGCTCGACGTGGAGCCGGCGGTACACGCCCACGCCACGCCAATCGTGCTGCAGGGACAACTGTCAGGGCACATCGTCTTCGAACGGGTGCGCTTTTTTTACAACGAACATCTCCCCGAACCGGTGCTCGATGATATCAATGTGCAGATTGCCCCCGGACAGACGGTTGCCATTTTGGGGGCAACGGGTGCCGGCAAAAGCACGCTAGTCAATTTGGTGCCACGCTTCTACGATGTGACCCAAGGACGGGTGCTCATTGATGGCATGGATGTGCGCCACATTGATCATGGTGCTTTGATGCGCCAGATTGCAATTGTGCCCCAAGAGACGATTCTCTTTTCGGGGAGTGTACGTGACAATATTCGCTATGGTGCGCCTGATGCCGATGAAGCTGCGGTTGTGGCCGCTGCGCAGGCCGCTCAAGCGCATGAGTTCATCTGCGCGTTACCGAGTGGCTACGACACGCATATCGAAGAGCGTGGGGTGAATTTGTCGGGTGGTCAAAAACAGCGGATAGCCATTGCGCGGGCACTGTTGACCAAGCCGCGTATTCTCATTCTCGACGACAGCACGAGTGCAGTGGATGTGGAAACCGAGACCAAGATTCAGCACGCGCTTGTTGCCATGGGGACAACACAAACCACGCTGGTGGTTGCGCAACGCATCAGCACGGTGCTCAATGCGGATATGATTGTAGTGCTTGACCGTGGGCGCATTGTGGCGCGTGGAACGCATCGCGAATTGATGCAGCAGAGTCCGATTTACCAAGAGATATATGCGAGTCAGCTTGGTGATGGTGTGCTCCATACCGCCGCGGCCGATGGCGCATGAGATAGGAACGATGCCATGACTTCAGTGAACCCACGGGATGCACAATCGGGGGCGCGTGCAAATTTGGGCGGGCGCCATCCGATGGCGATTGGACGCATCGAAAAGGCGCAGGACACTCGGCAAGCGCTGATGCGCTTGGTGGCTTATTTGGCACCGTTTCGTACGGGTATCATTGTGGTGCTCGTGTTTGTGGTGATATATACGGTATTGGGCCTGCTTTCACCGTACCTGATTGGAGTCGCCATTGACGACTACATTGTACCCAAGCGCATCGCCCAGTTGCCGCAGATTGCGCTGTTGATGTTGGCCGTGTATCTCGTCAACAACCTGTTTCAGGCGTTGGCAGGCCGTACCATGGCCAGTGTGTCACAGCGGGCACTGCAAAAGCTCCGGCAAGATTTATTTCATCATCTGCAAACACTGCCGATGCAGTTTTTTGATCGTAACCCGGCAGGGCAATTGATGAGCCGCTTGACCAACGACATTGATGCGATCAATCAGGCCGTATCGCAAAATGTGACATCACTCGTGGCAAGTGTGCTCTCGCTGATTGGGATTTTGGTGGCCATGTTTGTGCTGGATGTGTGGCTGGCCTTGGCGACACTTGTGGTGGTCCCCATCATGTTTTGGTTTACGCAATTTGTGGCCACCTATACGCGCCGTGGATTTCGCGAGTTGCAACGGAGCATGGGCGAGCTAAATGCAGTGATGGAAGAAGCCATCAGTGGACAAAAAGTGGTCAAGGCGTTTGGGCGCAATGAATCGGTGTTGGCAACATTCACGGTGCAAAATGAGCAGGCCTACAATGCGGGTGTCACCGCCAACAATTACGCCTTGCTCTTGATGCCACTAACGAGTGTGCTCGGTAATTTTTTCATCATCGTACTGACCGCGTTTGGTGGCTGGTTGGCGTTGCGTGACCTGGTAACGGTGGGGGTTATCGCCACATTCATCATTTATGCGCAGAACTTTATCAATCCACTGCGCCAGCTCGCCAATATGTACAACGCCATCCAAGGCGCACTTGCTGGTGCAGAGCGTGTCTTTGAAATCATGGATATTGCGTCGGAAGTAGACACGGCAGTGGATGACACACCACCCGCTAGCATTCGTGGAGATGTGTCTTTTAATGCGGTACAGTTTGCCTATGATGTGGGGACGCCGATTTTGCGCACGATGTCGTTGCATGCCAATGCGGGGCAAACGTTTGCATTGGTAGGGCCGACGGGGGCTGGCAAGACGACGATTATTAATCTGGTAAGTCGTTTTTATGAAATCAACGAGGGGAGCATCCAGATTGACGGGGTGGATATTCGTCGCTTGCCCAAGGATTGGTTGCGCCGGCAGTTGGGCTTGGTGTTGCAGGATACGTTTTTGTTTTCGGACACAGTCATGGAAAACATCCGGTTTGGGCGACTCGATGCCACCGACGAGGAATGTATGCGGGCAGCGGAAATGGCCGAAGCGGATTCATTTATCAATCAGTTGCCGCACGGCTACCAGACGATGTTGTCGGAACGCGCCAATAATTTGAGCCAAGGGCAACGCCAGCTGTTGGCGATTGCGCGCATGATGTTGGCAAATCCACGCATTTTGATTCTCGATGAAGCAACGAGTAGCATTGACACGCGCACCGAAGCCCGCATTCAGCGTGCGTTGTTGCGCCTGATGGCTGGGCGGACCAGTTTTGTTATTGCTCATCGGCTCAGTACCATCCGTGACGCCGATCAGGTTTTGGTGGTGAATGGTGGCGAGATTGTGGAGCGTGGTACCCACGATGAACTCTTGGCGCAGCGTGGCTTGTATCACCAGCTGTACGTGAGTCAGTTCAAAGGGCAGCATATCTAAGGATGACTGGTTTGATAAGAAAGACCGCCCCACACCAATTGGTGTGGGGCGGTCTGTGGTTGAGCCGGTAGTCGGGCTACACGCCCTCATACGGGGTGCGCATGATGTTGGCGTCTTGGAGTTGCAGGTCAACACGATGGTAGATCTGCATCACGACGAGATGTGCGTAGACCAGACTGCTCCAGAACAACCAGATGACGAGTGGTCCGAGTAGCCAGGCCACGACACCACCAAGGTCAATCACCATGGGAATCGCAAAGAGCAGTATGGCTGGGATGATGTAGAGGGGCACGCTTTGTAGGCGGGCGGAAAAGTAGCGCCCACGTGCTCCCGGGCGGAACGCTTCGCGGATGGGCATGCCACCCATGCTCCGTTCGGTGCCACTATCGTCTACATAAATCAGGCGCCCAATCGGTGACACCCCGCACAGAAACATGAAGAGCCACCAAGATGCCAAGATGCTGCCGAATATCCACAGCACGACCACGTCACCCTCACGCTGTTGCATGACCAGTGTCAAGCCGAAGCAGAAAAAAAGCAGGAAGGCGACCAGTGTGGGCATCACATAAAAGACGAATTCGATGAGGACGGCAAAAAAACCGAGGAGCCAGCGTGTGCTCCAATCAACGAAGGGGGGGAGTGGGCGATCGTAGCCTTTGCGCGTATTGTCGAGGTGCTCAATGACCAGACCAGCGGCAATCGGGTAGCCGATGACGGTTGTGGCACACAATCCGGCAATGCCTACCGCTTTCCACCAGTATTTATCGGCATGAATAACGCGAATTGCATCTCGTAACATGGTGGACATGCTCCCCTTCCACGGGTTTATTGATCACTAGGGGCGGGATTGTCGTTGGCTTGTTGATGAAAGCGTGCCATCAGCTCGGCTTCTTTGGCTGCAGCAGCTTCTTTGGCTACTGCCATCAGTGAACCTATCAAGCTGTTGGGGTCATCGAAGGCACCGACGCGGCGCAACCACCAGATGCCGACAATAGAGCCAACCACGACACCGAAGATGAGTCCATAGATAAAACGACGCATAGTGCTTTTCTCCTGTGCGGCGCACCCCCCTTAGGGGAGTGCGCCGTGTCCAACAGTGCAGTTAGACTTTGCTCGCAATCTCTTGCTGGGCACGTGCAATGAATTCATCGAGTGGGAGTGCGCCGAGATCGACACCACCCCGGGTGCGTACGGCGACCGCACCAGCACTGGCTTCGCGGTCACCGATGATGAGCATGTAGGGGATTTTTTGTAGTTGCGCATCGCGGATTTTGGCGTTCATGCGGTCACGCGACATGTTGACTTCCACACGCATGCCCAGCGCGGCCAGTTTGGCTTGGACTTCTTTGGCGTACGCCCCTTGTTTTTCATCGGAAATGGGGATAATCACCGCCTGCACGGGCGCCAACCAAAGGGGGAACGCACCGGCATAGTGCTCAATGATGACACCCAAAAAGCGCTCCGTCGAGCCAGTCACGGCGCGGTGGATGAGCACAGGGGTATGCATTTGGCCATCTTCGCCGACGTATTCGACGCCGAGGCGGGCGGGCTGGATGAAGTCAACCTGTACGGTGGACAATTGCCACTCGCGGCCGAGGGCATCTTTGGCCATGAAGTCGGCTTTGGGACCATAAAACGCTGCTTCACCCTCGACGGCTTCATAGACGACGCCGTTGGCATCGAGCGCCTGTTTGAGGGCAGTGGTGGCCAGGTTCCATTTGTCATCGTCTTTGACGAATTTGCCTTCGTTGCCACGCAGCGACAAGCGCACGCGATAGTCGCTGAGTTGGTAGGCGTTGAGCACTTCGCGGATGAGTTGCAAACAGCGGCCGAACTCTTCTTGGATTTGGTCGGGCGTACAAAAGACGTGACAGTCGTCTTGGGTGAGTGAGCGCACACGGGTGAGGCCACTCAAGGCGCCGCTGTCTTCGTAGCGGTAGAGGGTGGCGAATTCGGCGAAGCGCATCGGCAATTCGCGATACGAATGGCGCCCCATCTCTTTGAAGAGGGTCATGTGTGATGGACAGTTCATCGGCTTGAGGCGGAAGACGACGTCGCCATCCACCATCGGTGGGAACATGGAGTCACGGTAGTTGTCGTAGTGCCCCGATTTGTGGTAGAGCGTTTCTTTGACGAGATGCCCCGTCCAGACGTGCTGGTAGCCGTAGCGCGTCTGGGTGTCGCGTACATACGATTCCATCAGATAGCGCAGCATTTCACCTTTGGGGGTAAAGAGCGGTAAACCGGGACCGACATCTTCGGAGAAGTAAAAGAGCCCCAATTCGCGGCCGAGGCGGCGATGATCGCGACGTTTGGCTTCTTCGAGTTGGAAGAGGTACTTTTCGAGGTCGGCTTTGGATGCCCAGGCGGTGGCGTAGATGCGTTGTAGTTGGGGGCGTTTTTCGTCGCCACGCCAGTAAGCACCGGCCACACTCATCAGTTTGAAGCCGTCGGCTGGGATTTCGCTGGTATTGGCCACATGTGGTCCGCGGCAGAGGTCTTCGAAGGTGTCTTGCCGGTAGGTCGAGATGACCACAGCGTCTTTGGTGGTTTCGCCGTTGTCGTCTTGGCCTTTGGCGAGCCCGTCAATGAGCTCTATTTTATAGGGCTGATCATGAAAAATAGTGCGGGCTTCGGCCGCAGAGACTTCACGATAGACGAAGGCGTGTTTGCCGGCGATGATGCGGCGCATGCGTGATTCGATGTCAGCGAAGTCATCAACGGTCAGGGCACGGGGCAAGTCGAAGTCGTAGTAGAATCCGTCGTCAATCGGCGGCCCGATGGCAATACGAGCATCGGGGAAGATTTCACGCACGGCCTGCGCCATGACGTGTGCCGCCGAGTGGCGGATGCGATAGAGTTGATCGTGGGGCGCAGCCATGCAGATGCTCCTAAACCATTGCAGTACGTGGGACAATGCATCACACCAAGAGCGGTTCCACGTACATCGAATGCTGGTTATATTCTACCACGGTGCTTCTTTGAGCGCAGGGTTACTCGTTGACGACGATTTCGATGGCATCATCCACGATGCGAATATCGAGAACCGGCTGGTCTATTAGACGATTGTTGAGCTCATCCTGGAGGAGTTGGCCGATTTTGTCTGCGGGGAGTACTGCCCCAAGCAACCCATCTATGGCCGGCTTTACAAGGACAATCTGGTTGTTGACCACTGCTAGCCCGGTGGTGAATGTGCCTTTGACTCCACCCACGAGTAACTCGATGGTAGCCATGTCTGGTACGAGGATGATATCGGCAATTTGTGCCTGTTCAGTACCGAAATCCTTCAAGCGCTCCTTGATATCCGCAGTGGTCAAGCGGATGACACGCCCCTTGGAAGTCCCCTGCGTGTTGTCCACTGATGGCGCAACTGTAGGCGCAATCGAATTACTTTCAGTAGTACTGGTGGTGCTATCTGTTGTTGGTGTGCTGAAATACCATACCCCTGTTGCGATGATAATTGCAGCAATGACCACAGTCCAAAATTTCATAGTCTTGTTACTCCTCAAGAATCCATTACCAAAAGATCTTCCACAATAGGAGAATGCTTTTACAAGGATGTGCATCTTTCATTGATTATAAAAGAATCTGTGTGATATTTCCTGAGAATTAGTGGAAAAACATAGATAGAGAAGATGGAAGGAACATAGATGGAGGGGATAGAGAGGATGAGGAGAAAAAAGGAGAAGGGACTGGGGGAAGTGCAGGGATGGAACAGAAGGGAACATAGATGGAGGGGATAGAGAGGATGGAGGGAACATAGATAGAGAGGATAGAGAGGATGAAGGGAGCAAGGAGAAGGGACTGGGGGAAGTGCAGGGATGGAAAATAAGGGAACATAGATGGAG
>JBEANH010000011.1:0-47711 GCA_041165505.1 Chloroflexota bacterium
GGGTCGTAGTTGGGGGCGAGGGGGTCGTTGCCCGTGTACATGTTGGCAAAGCGCTGGGCACGCTGGCGCTCTTTGCGTTGGCTCGGGTCGGCCAGCCCCAGGAAGTAGAGGTACAAATACCCCTCGCCGTGGTGCATCCAGTCGTAGTATTTGGCGAATTCACGCTCCACTTGGCCGTATTCCGTCCACTGCCAGGTGATGCCGTCCCAGATGCGCCGTGCCTCGCCGAGCAGGTCGTCGTCGCCCCCTAGCACATACAGCAGGGCTAGCTGCATGAAGCCCTCGTAGGGGTCGTCGCTGCCATCCATGCCCGGCCAGAAATCGCGCCAGATGAGCGTGCCGTCGGGGCGCACATAGCGTGCCACAAAGGCACGGGCAGCATCGTTGAGGGTGGCAATAAGTTGGCGTTCTTGGATGGCCCATTGAGGGATTGCCATCGGGGTGCGGATATGAAACGTCGGTGGTGTCATGGCCTGCTCCATTGCATGCGGCGCCGCGGCGCTATTTTTCCCAGATAAGCGGCAAACGAATCCATTCTTGGCTGTCGGCGGGCTGATCCGTCCACAATGCAAAGTGCTGATGCATCAGCTCCTGCCAGTTGGTCGGCGTCAGGTCCGTCGTCATACTCCCCTGCGGTTTGGGGGTGTCGGTGGTGGCCGGCCATTCTTGGTACGAAAAAATCAGCTGTTCGTGTGCCCCGATGATGTAGTACTTGTTGAAGCCGTGCGGCTGCTCTTCTTGGCGCAAAAAATGATAGTAGACATAACTACAATACATCTCTGGCTTGAGGCGGGCCAGTGACCCGACGCGCCGTTGTGGCGTATACCCGGGGGCGCGCCAGTGGGGGCCATCGCCGGGCATGCCATCGTGGTAGATGTCGGGCAAATCAACGGTGACACTCCACCCACGACTCGTGGGGACGCGTTGGAGCACGTCGCCCACGGTGGTGTCGAGGAGCATGTGTGTGTCGAGGTGCTGTGTGCTTTCGGCATAGCCGTATAGCATATGCTGATGCTGAAAAAGTGCCATCGTGGTGACGGTGTGCGCATCACTGGCGTGATGCAGGCGTTGGTTACGCCGGGTGCAGATGCTGGCAATATCAATGCCGGGTTGCAGGAAGCTGACCCACATGCTACGGTAAATCATCGGCACTCCTTTGGGCGGCGTACGGTCGGCATGCGACCGCACGCACACGGGTATTACGTGGGAGACGCACGGCCATGCGACTCTGCCAAATGGGTACTACTGCTGGTGGGTGATGGTGCCCTTGTAGATGGTTGCCACCGCTTTGCCACGCATCTGCTGGCCGAGCAGTGGCGTGTTTTTGCCCTTGGAAAAGAGTGTCTCAGGGGTGACCGTCCACACCAACTGCGGGTCAATCACCGTCACATCGGCACGGGTGCCTACGCGCAGGGCGGTGCTTTTGCGCCCGAGGAAGGCGGCTGGGGCGTCGGTCATTTTGACAATCACATCCATCAGGCTGATTTGCCCGCGATTGACGAGCATCAGCATGCTGGCGAGGGCTGTCTCGATGCCGGTAATCCCCGCCATGGCCAGGCGGTATTCGACTTCTTTGTCAACGCGGCTGTGCGGGGCATGATCAGTTGCCACAAAGTCGAGCGTGCCGTCGAGTAACCCTGCCAGCACGGCTTCGGCATCGGCTTCGCTACGCAATGGCGGGCTGACGCGTGTGCTGGTGTCGTAGGGTGGGCGCGTGGTGGCGTTGAGTGACATGCCGGGGACATTTTGCGCGTCGGCCTGCTCGTCGAGCCAGCCTAGCACCCAGCGGTCGCTGAGCACCATGTGGTGCGGGGCGGCTTCGCCCGTCACCTTGACGCCACGTGCCTTGGCGGCGCGGATGAGCGCCACACCGCCAGCGGTGCTGACGTGGCAGACATGCAGGCGGCTATCGGTGAGCTCTGCAATGGCGATGTCGCGGGCGATGCCGACTTCTTCGGCGGCACTAGGGTAGCCCGGTAATCCGAGGCGATTGCTGACGGCACCTTCGTGCATGCCCCAGCCCTTGCTCAGCACCATGTCTTCGCAGTGACCAAAGTAGGGCACACCCAACATTTTGATGTACTCAAAGACGTTGCGCATGACTGCGGGATCGCTCACCGGCACCCCATCGTCGCTAAAGCCGATGGCGCCGGCCTCGACCAACTCGCGCAGCGGGCTCAGCTCTTTGCCGGCACGGGCGATGGTAGCCGCTGCGATGGGCAATACCTCGGCATGGCCGGCGCGGTGCGCCGCCGCCGTGATGTGTTGCACTACGGCCACGCTATCCACGGCTGGGCGCGTATTGGGCATACAGGCCACCACCGTGAATCCACCGGCGGCGGCGGCACGGGTGCCGGTGGCGATGGTTTCTTTGTGCTCTTCGCCGGGCTCACGCAAATGCACGTGTAGGTCGATCAGCCCCGGGGTGATGAGTTTGTGGCCGGCGTCAATCACGGTAGTGCCAGGGGCGGTGCGCACGCTGGCGTCGCTAGGGAGTTGCCCGTCAAAGCGTGCACTGATGACGCCGTTGTCAATCAGCAGGCTCCCCAGCCCCATTTGGCGCGTATCGGGGTCAATGATGGTGCCATTCACGAGTAAAATCGGCATAATGAGTCAATCCTTTGTTATACAGCGGGTGCTTCGCCGGAAAGTCGGTACAACAACGCCATGCGCACGGCCACCCCATTGGTGACCTGCGTCTCAATCACGGAACGGGGTGAGGTGGCCGCTTCGGGCATGATTTCCACCCCCTCGTTCATCGGTCCTGGGTGCATCACGATGGCATGCGCAGGCAAGCGGGTCAGGCGTGCTTCGTCGAGACCAAAGTAGGTGCTGTACTCGCGTAGCGCCGGCAATAATCCAGCCTGCATGCGTTCTTTTTGGATGCGCAGTGCCATCACCACGTCGGTATCGGGGAGCAGATCGTCGAGGGTGTAGTGCACCTTGAGGGTGGGGAAGGTGGCTTGCCACGTGCGTACGTCGCCAATCAGCGTGCTCGGGCCGCACAGCGTGACATGCATGCCACAGCGCAACATGCCCCAGATGTTGGAGCGCGCCACACGGCTATGCACGATGTCGCCCACGATGGTGACGCGTAATCCCTCGAGTGTGCCTAGTTGTTCGCGGATAGTAAAGAGGTCGAGCAGGGCTTGCGAGGGGTGGGCGTGGCGCCCGTCGCCGGCATTGATAATCGAGCCCTTGAAGTGTTGGGCAGCCAGGTAGGGGGCACCCGATTCGCCGTGGCGCATCACGATGATGTCTGCGCCTAGCGCTTGGATGGTGCGGATGGTGTCAATGAGTGATTCACCCTTTTCGACACTCGAGCCTTTGGCCGTCATGCTCATGACTTGCGCCGACAGCGTGCGGGCGGCCAACTCGAACGACATGCGTGTGCGCGTGCTTTCTTCGTAAAAGACGTTCACCACGGTGCGCCCACGTAAAATGGGGACTTGGGGCACACTGCGCCCGAGAATTTCTTTCATGCTGGTCGCAGAATCGAGGATGTCGGTGATTTCTTGGGTGGAGAAATCGTCGAGATCGAGGACATGTCGGCGCTTGCGCGACTCGGTTGGTGTCCACGGTACATGGGGAGAAACTGCAGGCATTGTCATGCATCACCTCGGTGAATCATCACGGCATCATCGCCGCCGTCGACTTCATTGAGCCGTACCGCCACATCTTCGCTAATCGCAGTGGGAACATTTTTGCCCACAAAGTCTGCCCGAATGGGCAACTCGCGATGGCCACGATCAACGAGCACTGCGAGTTGGATGCGTTCGGGGCGACCAAGGTCGGTGAGGGCATCGAGGGCGGCACGGATGGTACGCCCCGTGTAGAGCACATCGTCCACAAGCACCACGATTTTGCCCGTAATATCCACGGGGATATTGGTGTGCTGGATGTGCGTGGATGGACCGCGCAATTCGAGGTCGTCGCGGTACAAAGCGATGTCGAGGGCGCCGATGGCCACGGTGCTGCCTTCGATGTGACTGATGGCCGCCGCAATTCGTTTGGCGAGTGGGATGCCACGGCGGTAGATGCCCACCAAGACCACCTGGCCAACCCCACCATTGCGTTCACCGATTTCGTGGGCGATACGCGCAATGGCGCGGCGTACCTCGTCAGCAGTCATAATTTGGCGTTCGTTCATGGGCGACTCCATGCATAAAAAAAGCGCCACAACCCAGATGGGTGTGCGCCATGTGCGGCAAACCTGCCGTGACAGATGTGTTGTGTGCGGTACATATGGTGGCGTCCTTTGCAATCTCACGGGATCGCGTTAAAGGTCTGCGGCCATGGTACAGAGTTTTGCGACGAATGTCAAATGGAATGAAGAATTATGAAGTTTTGCATTCATAACAATACCTACGCCAAAATCACGGAGCATAACAATGGCTTTTCCAACATTGCCCGGGCGAATGGTATTCGCCCCTACGATGGGGGGATTACGGGCGAATGGTATTAAAAATACTTCCGCCTGTGGTGCAGAATGGATTAAACATCCCGCGTGAGGGAGCATTTTTGGCGCAAGGGCGTATCAATGCACCGCCACACCAACAATGTGTGACCGAGATTGGCGTAGATATTGTATCTATTCTTCATTCTTAATTTTACATCTCTATTCCTATGTTACAATCGGGCGGTGTAGAATGCGTGTTACAGGAGAATGCGTGATGCGACCCAAAATTACGATTATTGGCGCCGGTTTTGTTGGTTCTACCTCAGCACATTGGATTGCATCCAAAGAGTTGGGTGATGTGGTATTGCTCGACATCGTCGAAGGTGTGCCACAGGGCAAAGGCCTCGACCTGGCCGAAGCTGCTCCCATTGAAGGCTACGACCTCAAAATTATTGGGTCAAATGACTATGCGGATACGGCCAATTCGGACGTGATTGTGGTGACGTCGGGTGCCCCACGCAAGCCGGGGATGACGCGTGAAGACCTGATCAAAATCAACGCCAAAATCACGCGCGACTGTATCAGCAAGGCGGCGCCGTTGTCGCCCAACGCCGTCATCGTGATGGTCAACAACCCACTCGACACCATGGTCTACTTGGCGCGTCAGGTCAGCGGCTTCCCCAAGGAGCGTGTCATCGGTCAGGCCGGTGTGCTCGATGCGGCCCGCTATCGCACCTTTATCGCCATGGAGACGGGTGTCTCAGTAGAAGATATTCAGGCGATGTTGATGGGCGGTCATGGCGACGAAATGGTGCCCCTGCCACGCTTCACCACTATTGCTGGTATTCCGGTGACAGAATTCATCAAGGCTGACCGCCTTGAGGCAATTGTGGACCGCGCCCGCAAGGGTGGCGGCGAAATCGTCAATCTGCTCAAGACTGGTAGCGCCTACTATGCGCCATCAGCAGCCACAGTAATGATGGTTGAATCCATTGTCCGTGACAAAAACCGCGTTTTGCCGGCAGCCTGCTACCTCGAAGGGGAATACGGCCTCAACGACATCTACTTCGGCGTGCCGTGTGTTATCGGCGCTGGCGGTGTCAAAAAGGTCATCGAATTGCCCCTCAACGCAGATGAAAAAGCCTTGGTCAAAGCGAGTGCCGATGCCGTGGCGAGCTCCATCGCAGCCCTCAAAGGCATGGACCTCGACGCCTAGAGCGTTCATGTGCGGTGGGATTACTTTTTTTTCGTGACGGTATGGCGGTTCGTGAACCGCCCCAACAGGTATTCGTCTGCGTAGCTGACGTCAGCACGCAATGAATCCCCGCAACAGCCGTCATGGCGCGGTAGCGCGCGCAGCGTAACCGTCGGGGTGTCATTGTATGGCACCCCGACGATATATTTGGATGCATGTATAACATTATTCGGGGCGGTTCGCGATACGTGATGTTGGCGTCGGTATTGTTTTATAATACGCAGCAAGATCCCCATAACGAGGAGCACCGTGATGGTTCATGTCCTACAAAACGATACGTGGCGTGTTGGTGTATTGCCACAGACTGCCGCGTCACTGGCGTTTGCTCAAATCCAGCGCAACGGGGTGTGGCATGATTTTATGCGCCCTGTAGCCGCCGACAAAATGGATGACGCCTTGGCCTGTGCCAGCTACTTGCTGGTGCCGTGGTCCAACCGCATTCGTGATGCGCGCTTCACCTTTGCGGGGCAGGCGTACCAACTGCGCCCCAGCTATCCCGATGGCACGGCCATCCATGGTGCGGCACGCCATCACCCATGGCACGTAGTGCACGCCGATGCTACGCGCATCGAGTTGCGCTTCGATTCGCGTCAGCATCGTGATGTCAACTTTCCATTCGCCTTTGTGGCATGGGTCGAATACGTGCTCGAAGGGACCAACTTTAGCACACGCCTCGGCGTGCAAAATGTGGACGAGCGACCGATGCCTGCCGGCTTTGGGACGCATCCCATGCTGCTCCGTGCCCTGACCGCCCCCGATGATCTGCTCGAATTGCAGTTGCCGTTTGCCAAGGCCTACCCGTTGACCGATTGTTTGCCGACGGGCGAACCTGTGCCCGTGGATGACCGTCTCGATTATCGTACCCGCCGAGTGGCTGGGCAGATCTTTGTTGATGATTGTTACCACGAGCGCGACATTGGCGCTCATATTCAGCTCTACTATGCGAAATCAGACACATCGGTGTGCCATTGGATGGATCACGCCTACTCACATGCTGTCGTCTACATGCCCCCCGGACAACCGTTGATCGCCCTCGAGCCGGTGACCAACGGCAACGACGGGTTTAACCTGATGGCACAGGGTGCCCAGGCACATGGTGTCTTTGTGCTCGCTCCAGGTGCCGCCCGCGAGGCGATGTCGGGATATGTGGTTTCATAGCTGGCTCATCTGTGTGTCATGAAACTCATGTATGATGACACGTAGGCAATCTTTTTTCGTGGCACACCATGCGCTTCCGTCACTATCCGTTTGCACATGTCTACAACTTTCGAGACCTAGGCGGTTATCGCACCTACGATGGGCGTGAGACCGCCTATG
Organism: Chloroflexota bacterium; assembly: GCA_041165505.1. Taxonomy (GTDB): domain Bacteria; phylum Chloroflexota; class Chloroflexia; order Chloroflexales; family Roseiflexaceae; genus UBA965. Next base: position 6,972 of record JBEANH010000011.1, read on the forward strand.
GCGTCTTTTTTCGTTCGGATTCGCCGCATCTGATGACGGTGACAGATCGTGATACGGTCTATGGTTTTGGGGTGCGTTCGGTGATAAGTTTACAGTTTGCATACGAATTGAGTGTGCATCCGAATCCGTTTTTGGCTGATACACGGTTTAGTTGTAGTAATTTCCCAGTGTTTGCTGATTTTCATGAATATGCGGCAAATGTGCAATTAGGCACATATAAGCTGTTGTTTGATTCAATACAGACCAAGCAACCCATTATCTGTGCCGCCATCCGCACGTTGATTCATGCACCGCATGCTGCGTGGTACTACTGTCGCATTGGTAGCGAGCGCTCTGGTTTGATTTCGGCATTGTTACTGGATGTGGTGGGGGTGACCCACGATGTGATTATTGCCGATTATACGCGTACAGCCATTTATGCGGCACCGATTATTGAACAATTGCGCCGTGAAATCATTGTGCATTTTCCCGATTATAGCGATCAAGTTTACGATATTATTTGGCCACGCCCGGAGAATATGCAGTATTTTCTCTTCTTATTGCAGCAGAAATACGGCAACAGTGAAGGCTATTTGCGCCATATCGGTATTACTGACAGAGAAATTACTCAACTCCGTACAAAATTCGTCGTTGACGCATCATACGGCACATCATGATGATGAGTTGGAAATAATGGGCAAGTCGTGGATGTGACTGCCGTTGACGGCAATGCGCAACATGAAGTCAGCTGCGTTGGCGCGTGATACCCGCGCATTGAATGTGCGATTGCTGTTGTCAATCACATATTGGCCCGTGAATGCTTCATCACTGAGGTGATGGGTGCGTACAATGCTCCAGTCCAACGTGCTATGCGTGGCTTCGTGCACGAGTATCTGTGACATCCGCGCAAAGCGACTCGCACTCGGTGACAACAACAGCGTGTTCAAGCGACCAGTGAGGATGCCTTGGCGACTGTGCGGCAGTTGGACGTGTGTGTCGCATATTGCGACGAATCTAGTAACCGAGTGCTTTTTCATGCCGTTGATGATGGTATGCGTCACGTCGTGAAACACATCCTCGGGATCGGTTGCATTCGGAGCGATGGCATTGACGACGGCATCAGCATGTTGCAACACGCGCTCAATACCAAACTGATCACGTGCATCGCCGATGATGACACGCAGCCGCTCGTGTGAAAAGGGCATTTTCGTGGGACGACGCACATACGCAGTGACATCATGCCCCATGCTAATTGCTTGCCGTACCAGATGATTCCCAGTACGACCACCTGCGCCTAAAATCACCAATCGCATTGCGTGTCACATTCCATATTGACGGATTTTCTCCATCTTACATGAAAGGTGTCAGTTAACGCAAATAGAGAAACAATCTGATACCATGTGGGATTGCGAGCGTTGATGTACTCATACGTATAAATTTACATATAACATATGACATAATACGTTATTGGTTATTTTTTTCAATTAGAATAAACATGAGAAATACGCATAAATGTTAATTATTTTTTATAAAAATGGTGTTCAATAATGTGTGTATATTGTAAAAATCGTTGTTGATACGGTGCACAGCGTCTGGCAAACAGGGCCACCGAGGAGTGCTATGCAGGTATAGCTAGTCCATGTACAATGGAGTGAGTGAGCGTGGTAAACGGATGGGGAGTGGAGCGTGTATGGAAGTCTACTATTGTGGTCAGTGTCGCATGATGATTGCCCCACAGGCGCACTTCTGTAGTGTGTGTGGCAGTGTCGTACATCCACGGAGATCGTGGGTGCGCAAGACCTGGCCACATATTGCGTGGATCCTGCAACGCGTTATTGCCATCTATGTGGTATGGGTGGCGTTGCGCATCGGCTCGCCGGTTGCGCTAATCGTGACCCCTGACTGTGTGGCAACTCCTGCTCGTGTGGGTCTTGCAATGCGTGTCATGGGGCAAATCCAGCCGCTAGTAGGTGTGGTCGGTGGCGAATCGTTGTTTGTGGCACGGGCATGTACCCCGATGCCGGAGTGGTACGTGGTCGGAGCTGCTCCAACATGGGTGGTTGCTATGGTACAGCGTGATACAACGACCTGGCCAGGTACGTTCCTCGCCGTTGTGGATCAAGGGGTGACCACCAGTGAACAGGTGCTGATTACCGGCATTCGCACGGCTGTCACAGGTGTCCAGAGTTTTCTTTTTGATACACGCACATGGTAATTTCCATGGCGAGAAATCGTGAACAATGACCAATCCAATGTTAGATATCGGGCGCGTGCGCTCTGCACTGCGTTCCCTTGATGTGCGGCCAACACGGGCCATGGGGCAGAACTTTTTGGTTGACGGTCATGCGTTGGCACAAATCGTGGCTGCGGGAGAAGTAAGTGCCACAACCACTGTTGTCGAAGTCGGCCCAGGGCTAGGCGTGCTGACGTGGGAGCTCGTCCAGCGGGCAGCACACGTGATTGCGGTGGAGCTCGACAAGCGCCTCATCGCCCGCTTACACGACGAATTCCGCTACGCCACCAACCTGACACTCGTCAACGACGACATATTGCGTACCGACATTGCGACATTGACTGGGCCGCACCCCTATCATGTGGTCGCTAATTTGCCATATGCGATTACATCGCCCGTGCTTCGTCATTTCCTCGAAGCAGTACATCCCCCAGAGGTCATGGTGGTACTCGTGCAACGAGAGGTCGCCCAGCGAATTTGTGCGCTCCCCGGTGATCTATCGGTGCTCGCTCACGCCATTCAAATTCGTGCCATTCCCGAACTTGTCACCATCGTGCCGCCGAGCGCCTTTATGCCAGCGCCAGAGGTCCATTCGGCCGTGTTGCGCCTGCGCCGCCGCGATGTACCACTTGTTTCGGCTACCGCAGAGCCGGGGGTGATGCGGGTTATCAAGGCGGGATTTTTGCATGCACGCAAGCAGCTTGGCAATAGTCTGGCAAGTGGGCTTGCGTCACACCAGATTTCCATCACCCGCGAAGCAGCACAGGCACATCTCATCGCCGCAGGGATTGACCCGGTGCGCCGCGCCGAAACGGTGACAATCACGGAATGGATTGCGTTGGCCCACCAGCTCGGCTACTAGACTTCGTGTGCCAGGAGGGGCGCAAGCCGATTGGTGCTAAACGATGCTGGGAGGCGCGCAATCAAGATGTCCCGGATGCTGCTCAGTACCCGACTATTTGGCCCCAACAGGAGCCCCGTGGTGCGTGATTGTGCGACGACGGCTTCGACGTACTGCTTGCGTGCCTGTTGGTAGGCGAGGAGCGCATCGGGAACATCGTCGTAGTGCTGGAACGATTTGGCCAGCACGAGGGCGTCTTCGATGGCCTGACATCCCCCTTGCCCCAAATTGGGCGTCATGGCATGGGCGGCGTCACCCAGCAATGCGACGCGCCCATCCGTCCAGCTTGGGAGCGCCGGAAGGTCATAGATATCGTGCTGGAGGATGGCGGTACTCGGTGTGGCAGCAATAATCGCCGCAATCGGTATACCCCAGTCCGCGAATAGCGTGTGCAGATGCGCTTGCCGTTCACTGCTGGGAATGAGCTGTTCGGGTGGCTGATTGTGGGTGGCATACCAGTAGATCTGATTGTCTGTGAGTGGGGTAACCCCAAATCGCATCCCGCGACTGCCCAACCACTCCCCCCAGCGTTTGCCTACACGGTCATGGTCGAAATAACAGACCCCACGCCACGCGGTATATCCGGCATAGCGTGGCGCAATATGGGGAAACCATTGTTGGCGGATACGCGAATGGATACCATCAGCGACAATCAAGGCGGCTCCGTGGCTCGATGTGCCGTTGCTGAGCTGAACGGTGACCCCGGTCGCATCTTGAGTATACGCTGTGACGGCAATTCCGTAGTGTGGCCGAACAAACAACGCATTGCGCAGGATGTCCATCAGCACAGTACGATGCATGACGATGGTCGGCGCCCCGTAGCGCGCTTCGATGTCGTCGGTATGTGCGGCAACGAGTGTGGCACCACGTTTGTTGTGAATACCACCGGTACGATGCGCTGTGCCACGGGCACGAATCGCCCCCCCAACACCGATTTGATTGAAGACTTTGACGGCATTTGGCCAGAGCGCAATGCCCGCACCGACACTGGTGTACGTTGCCACGCGCTCGTAGACCGTCACTTGGTGTCCACGGAGTTGGAGCGCAAGGGCCGTGGTCAACCCACCGATTCCTGCCCCACTAATAATGATGTGCATGCCTGGACCTATATATACAGTTAGGCGTGGAGCCGTACGGCGTTCCCGGCTTTTAATTGTACCGCATCAACCACCGGTGCGTTGTCGAATTTGAGGGGTGTAGCGGTACGAATTATCACTACACAATCATGGTTGGCAGTGAGGGTACAGTGGACGATACGACCTGCGCTCCAGTGCATATCAACGCATATCCCCCCACGGGCACAAAGACCGTGGACTGTACCTGTTGCCCAGGCCGACGGAAGTGCAGGGAGCAGGTGTAGTGTGCCGTCGTGGCTTTGGATGAGCATTTCTGCAATTGCAGCGGGAGCCCCAAAGCTGCCATCAATCTGGAACGGAGGGTGTGCGCCGAGCATGCTGGGATAGGTCGAGTCCCGTAAGAGGCGGTGCACGATGGCAAGCGCCATGTCGCCGTCGTGGAGCCGTGCAAAACAGGCAGCCACCCAGGCTGCACTCCAGCCGGTATGACCACCGCCATGTGCCAGCCGTGTGTCGAGACTGGCGCGGACTGCTTCGGCCAAGGCTGGTGTGGCGAGTGGCGTAATCTGGTCACCGGGATAAACACCATACAGGTGCGAAATATGGCGATGACCAAGCTCGAATTCGGGGAGGTCATGGCGCCACTCTTTGATACGCCCTTGATCATCAATGAGTGGAGCAGGGAGCAAGGCTTGGGTCTGCCTGATTTCTGCGACCCAGTCAGCATCATCATCGCCGAGCATGTGGGCAAGCTGGAGACACGCCGTAAACAGGTGGCGTGTCATTGCTATATCTGACTCACTCGACACAGATACACCACACGGTTGCCCATCGGGTGCCACAAAGACATTTTCGGGTGATGTGGACGGGCTAGTTCCCAATGTGCCATCGGGTTGTGGTTGTAGCCAGTCAATACAAAACTGCGCTGCACCACGTAATGCGGGGAGTGCGTGGTCACGCGCGAATTGTCGGTCACCGGTGAACTGCACGTATTCCCACAGATGTGTGGCGAGCCATGCTGCCGAATAGGGCCACATGAACCATACCGCTTTGCCTTTGACGGGGTTCGCAGGAGCCCATATATCGGTGTTGTGGTGTGCCGTCCAGCCGCGACACCCGTAACTCGTCGCCATGCGTGCACCGTCGTGCATCAAGTTTGCCACCAGCTGATGCAGTGGTGCTTGGCATTCGCTCAGATTGGTCGTGTTGGCTGCCCAGTAGTTCATCTGCGTATTGATGTTGATGGTGTAGTTGCTACTCCAGGGTGGTACCGGGTTGTCGTTCCAGATGCCCTGTAAATTGGTGGCTTGGGTGCCAGGGCGTGACGACGCTATCAGCAAATAGCGCCCGAAGTGGAGCAACAGCGCCACCAAATCGTGATCGTCGGCAGGGGCTACCACAGGATGCATCTGCGTGGCATGCGCATGGTAGCGAATGGCATCATCGGCTGGTGGTGGCGGCGTGGTGTGCAAGCGCAGTAAGCGTTCATCGGTGGGCAAGTCGGCACGGCTCGCCCCAAGGGTGAGCGTCATACGCCCATAGAGGGCTTGGTGGTCGGCCACATGGCGTTCCCAATGGTGGGTGCGTGGTATGGCCGTGCTCAGCGCCTGTTGTGCTCGGTGTCCGGCATCTGCGTTGGCGGGCTGGTCAAAGCGCACAAAGCTGGTAGCGCCCGCCACCATGATGGTCACCGTGCTCGCATTGCGCACACTGAGCGTGGGATGGTCGTGGCTGAGTTCACCGTCGTGTGCGACAACCTGCGCCACGATGGCGGCGCGCATCCCCTGACCTTTACCACGAATCGGCTCCGGGTCTTTGACATAACTTGGCTCTACGTGGAGCGGGGCTCTGACATGGAGCCAGAGTTGGTTGTCGCTACTCACATGCTCCATGCCAAAGAGACTCTGCAGGGCGAGTGTGATGCTGAGGGCACGGGGCTGGTTGGCGTTGAGCTCGATTATCATCACATCGTCGGGATGGGACACATACACACGGCGCTGATAGGTGACGCCGTCTATCTGATACCGTGTATGTGCAGTTGCGGTCTGCAAATCGAGGGATCGTTCGTAGGCGTGCACATCACCGGTGTGATGTGGCGTGATGAGGATGTCGCCGAGTGGCAAAAACGACTGCGTCCATGTTTCAATGAAGTGTTGTTCGACGTACTGTTCGGCCCCACGATAGTCGTGCTGCGCCAGCAACGCGCGTACCTGTTGTAAGTCGGCGCGATGATCACGGTGGATGCCGTCACGAGGTTGTCCCGACCAAAACGTATCGTCGTTGAGGGCGATTTTTTCGTGAGTCACATCGCCAAACACCATACCCCCCAAGCGACCATTGCCAACGGGCATGGCTTCAACCCATGTGCGGGCTGGTTGACGGTACCACAGACGGTGCGTGTTCATCGTTGAACTCCTTGTGTGATTGCGACTCAGAACGACGGTGTGCTCCACCCATTATATCTACAACGTGTGGAGTGATTGCCGTCTGTAAAAAATGCGGTGGGCACTGCTGCCCACCGCAACGAGGGTATGTCGGCTACCGGATAATCAGACTCGTACCCGTCATTTGTGGCGCCGGTGCCAACCCGAGCAAATCGAGCACGGTGGGTGCGATATCACTGAGGCGTCCGCCATCACGCAAGGTGACCTGTTGGTAGGCGGAAGTCGCAGGTGCCACCAACATGACGGGCACTTGGTTGGTGGTATGTGCGGTAAACGGCCCACCTGTTTCCAGATCAATCATGTATTCCGCATTGCCGTGATCGGCAGTCACCAGTGCGATGCCCCCCTTGGCACACACGGCAGCCACGACGGCGCCCACACACTGGTCCACTGTTTCCACTGCCGTGATGACTGCCGGGAGCACGCCAGTATGCCCGACCATGTCCGGATTGGCAAAATTGACGATGATAACATCATACGTGTCCGTCGCAATGGCTTCGAGGAGACCATCACGAATTGCCGCCGCACTCATTTCTGGTTGCAGATCGTAGGTGGCCACTTTGGGTGATGCCGCCAACAAGCGCTCTTCGCCGGGGAAGGGTATTTCACGACCGCCGTTGAAGTAGAACGTCACATGCGGGTACTTCTCGGTCTCGGCGGCGTGGAGCTGGTGCAAACCGGCGTCGGAGATGACTTTGGCGAGCGGCGATTCGACATCGTCGTTGATGAACGCGGTGGTCACCGGCAAGTCTTTTTCGTACTCGGTCATCCCCACGTAGTACAGATTGGCGAGAGTGGGGCGCTGAAAGCCGTCAAAATCAGGTACCACAAAGGCACGGGTGATTTGCCGCATCCGATCAGCGCGGAAGTTAAATGCCACAATCGCATCGTTGCTTTTAATTGTGGCAATCGGTGTGCCACTGCCATTCACCACCACTGCTGGTTTGATGAATTCGTCGGTGATGTCGGCATCATATGCGCGTTGGATGGCATCGGTCGCACTAGTCACCTGTTCACCAATGCCGAGCACCATGGCTTCGTATGCCATGCGGGTGCGTTCCCAGCGCTTGTCGCGGTCCATGGCGTAGTAACGACCAGTGACACTCGCGATTGTGCCGACACCGATGCGACTCATGGCGGCTTCGAGTGTGCGCAAGAAGCCGGCCCCGCTCCGTGGCAGGGTATCACGGCCATCGGTAAAGAGGTGCAAGTAGACATGTTTGATGCCTGCCCGTTTGGCGAATTCGAGCAAGGCAATCTGGTGATTGATATGACTATGTACACCGCCGTCACCGAGAAGCCCCATCACATGCAAATTGCTCTGATGGGTGCGCGTATGTGCAATCGCATTCAGAAAGGCATCGTTGTGGTAAAAGCTCCCATCTTCGATACTCGTATCAATGCGCGTAATATCTTGCATGACCACAAAGCCGGCCCCTAGGTTGAGATGCCCCACCTCGGAATTGCCCATTTGCCCGGTAGGCAGACCAACATGTTTTTCGGCTGCATAGATGAGCGTAGTGGGACACGTGGCACGCCAGTGATCGAGATTGGGGGTGTGGGCCTGTTTGACGGCATTCCCCACGATATCGTTGCGTTCACCCAAGCCATCCAAGATGGCAAGTAACACAGGGCGGGGGCGCGATGCAGACATGCGATACTTCTCCTCATTGCAAAAAAGCGCAACGGTGCCCCTCCATGGGGCACCGCATTGCGTCATTCCTTAGCGGCGTTTGCCACGAGCCACGGGTGCGCTATTGGTCGTTGGTTTCGCTACAGGTGCCGTGCTTGCCTGGTTTTGCATCACCGCCAACAGCTCTTGTTCACGACCGAGATGGCAGACCTTGAATTTTTTGCCACTTCCACACGGACACGGATCGTTGCGCCCTGGCATGCGCACATCGTTGCGCACAGTACGTGCCGCTTGTGTGTCTGTGCTCTCTTGGACTTGGGCCTTTTGCGCGGCCACCAAGCGTTTGAGCTGTTCGGCTTCGAGTTGGCGCAAATGATCTTCGTATTGGTACGACACGTGAATCAGCTGATAGACGACTTCACGTTGTATGTTGGCCTTGAGTTCTTCGAACATGCTAAATGCATTGCGCTGGTACTCGATGAGTGGGTCACGCTGTGCAATCGCCTGGAGACCGATTTCTTGGCGCAAATCTTCCATGCCAGTCAGATATTCGACCCAGTGGCGGTCAATGATGGCGAGGAGCAGGCGGCGCTCGATGGTGCGCATGTTGGCCACACCTACCGCGTTTTCGCGGGCATCATAGGCCGCTTCGAGTTGTGCAATCAGCTCTTCGAGGATCTCGTCGCGTGACAGGTCAATCAACTCTTCTTCGATGTCTTTGGGCAAGAGCGGATTAATCACGCGCAAGGGGCGCATCAGTGGTGCGAGGTCCCATTCGTCGGGGTCATCACCGAGGTGTTGCGTGACCAGCGACTCGATTTCGTCGGACATCATGCTGATAATCCGCTCACGCAACTCTTCCCCGGCGAGAATTTGGCGGCGGTCCGCATAAATCACGGTGCGCTGCTTGTTCATCACATTGTCGAATTCGACGGTGTGCTTGCGCAAATCGAAGTTGTACCCCTCGACACGCGTCTGTGCGTTTTCAATGGAGCGATTAATCAGCCCGGCTTCGATGGGCACATCGTCATCCACGCCCAGGCGCTCCATCAACGACTTGACCCGTTCCATGGGGCCAAAGCGGCGCATCAGATCATCTTCGAGTGACAAGTAAAAGCGCGACGAACCAGGGTCCCCTTGTCGTCCCGCACGGCCACGGAGCTGGTTGTCAATGCGGCGTGCTTCGTGGCGCTCGGTACCGATGACGTGCAACCCGCCCAGCGCTACCACTTCTTCACGCTCGACTTCGGTGCGTTGGCGGGCGTCGGTGAGTGCCATGGTAATCTGCTCGGGAGTGGCATCTTCGCTACGAATCTTTTGCTCGCCGAGTACCACCTCGACCAGTCCATCCGGGTTGCCGCCGAGCAGAATGTCGGTACCACGACCTGCCATGTTGGTGGCAATGGTGACCGTACCGAGCCGTCCCGCTTGTGCAATAATTGTGGCTTCACGTTGGTGTTGTTTGGCATTGAGCACGTTGTGTGCGATGCCCGCTTTTTTGAGCAGTTGGCTGAGTCGTTCCGACGTTTCCACGGATGTGGTTCCCACCAGTACGGGACGTCCTGTAGCATACTGCTGTTTGATGTCACTGATAACCGCATTGAATTTGGCGGCTTCGGTGCGGTATATCTGGTCGTCGGTGTCTTTGCGCACCATTGGCCGGTGCGTGGGAATAATCGTCACTTCCAGATTGTAGATTTTGGCGAATTCTTCGCGCTCCGTATCCGCCGTCCCCGTCATCCCCGAGAGCTTTTTGTACATGCGGAAAAAGTTCTGGTAGGTGATGGTTGCCAGGGTGACGTTTTCTTGGCGCATGCGCACGCCTTCTTTGGCCTCGACGGCTTGATGGAGCCCATCACTCCAGCGTCGGCCACTCATTTTGCGTCCAGTGAACTCGTCAATGATGACCACTTCGCCATCAGGCTCGACCATGTAGTCACGGTCACGATGGTAAATGAACTGTGCCCGGAGCGCATTTTCGAGGTAATGGGTGAGCTCGTAGTATTTGGGGTCGTACAGATTCTCGTTTTGTGGGATGCGCAAGAGCTTCTCCACTTTGAGAATCCCTTGTTCGGTTATCTGAATCGTTTTACTACGCAGGTCAATCATGAAATCACCATCCGGGTCAATATTTTCTTTTTTGACCTGATCCGGTGTATATGGACTTGCGACCAAGTTGCGCACAATTTGCGCAAAACGACGATATTCCTGACTACTTTCTTGGGCGGGCCCCGAAATAATCAACGGGGTACGTGCTTCGTCAATCAGGATGTTGTCAATTTCGTCAACAATCGCATAGTTGAGTGGGCGCTGTACCAACTGTGCTTCTTCGACGACCATGTTGTCACGCAGGTAGTCGAAGCCGAATTCGCTGTTGGTGCCATAGGTGATATCCGCGTGATAGGCTTCGCGGCGGGTGACGGGACGCCAGTGAATCAGGCGCCGATCGTCGCTGGTTGCATTGGGGTCAACATAATCGGGGTCAAAAATTGCCGAGAAATCATGGGCGATGACGGCCACGCGTAACCCGAGCAAATGGTAAATGGGTGCCATCCACCCCGCACCAACACGCACGAGGTAATCGTTGACGGTGATAAGGTGCACCCCTTCACCCGAAAGCGCATTCAGGTAGAGTGGTAGCGTGGCAACCAGCGTTTTCCCTTCGCCGGTCTTCATTTCGGCGATGCGTCCACTGTGCAGGGTAATCCCGCCAATCAGCTGCACATCGAAATGGCGCTGGTTGTTGATGCGTTTGGATGCTTCACGCACCACGGCAAAGGCTTCGGGCAAAATATCGTCGAGCGTTGCACCGTCAGCGAGCTGCGCTTTGAATTTGTCGGTATATGCGGCGAGCTCTGCATCGCTACAGGCAGTGATGGTCTGCTCAAGCGCATTGATTTGCTTGACGATAGGGTCAATACGGCGTAGCTCTTTTTCAGAACCACCACCGAGTAAATTTTTGAGAAAGTTAAACACACGCACTCCTTGTGGCGAGGCGACAGCGTCATACAATGCCTTCCGCATCGTTGTGCATTATAACATAGCACACACCGGTGCTGATGAGCACTTGATGAAACAGCTGTCATCGTATGTGTGGTCTGCCATGGTGGTGTGTGTCGCAAGTTGTTGTTATGATACAGATGAGGAATTCGGCGTAGTCTGAGGCGGTCGTTCATGCATAGGCAAGATTGGTGGCGCATGGCGCTCGCCATGTGGATCGCACAGTTTGCGGTCCTCGTGACCGCAAACATGCTCAGCTTTGCACTCATCTGGCAACTCTCGTCACAACGTGATGCGGCTGTGGCCTTGAGCATCGCTGGTGCGATTAGCCTGGCTCCAAGTGTGCTGTTGGCTCCTGTGATTGGCTGGGTAGTTGACCGCTATTCACGACGTGCCATCATGATTGTAGCCGAGCTCATTTCGCTCATCCCGCTCTGGCTCATCTGGCAGTGGCATACGACCACGTTGGCATGGGTCATCTATGCCGTCGTCGTATTGCGTGCAGTGAGTACGGCGTTTTATACGACGGCATGGCAAGCAACCTGGCCACAACTTATTCCGGCTTCGCATCTGCAACGATTCAGCAGTATGCCACAAATCATTCTCGGCGCAGCATCATTGCTCACTCCCGTGTGTGGTGCCGCCATTGTTGCATCACAGCAATGGGACTGGGCCATCCTGGCCGCATGTCTGGCGTTGGTGGTGAGTGTTGTGGTGGCATGGCTGGTGACACCGGTGACGCCCTTTGTGCCCACCGATGTGCCGTGGTGGCAGGATTGGCAGCGTGTAGGGCACGAATTTACTACGACGAGCGGATTACTCGGCGTACTCGTGGTGGCAGTTGTGCTCAATATGGCCGTCATGCCCGTCTTCAGTTTGTTGCCGTATCTGGTGAATTCCCATGTACAGGCAGGGGCATGGGTGTTGGCCACCAGTGAGATTATTGGCGGTATTGGACTGGTGTGTGGTGTGGCCCTCCTCACCTGGTGGGGCGGTTTTCCCCATGTTATCCACACCCTGATTTGTGCCGCTATCGTGCTCGCAGTCGCCTTCGGGTTGTTGGCATGGTTGCCGCCCCACCCCTATGTACTCTATCTCTTTGTGGGGCTCCTCGGCTGGGCGGGGGCATGGATGCATGGGCCGTTGCTGACCCTGCTCCAGATCAACGTGCCTGAACAGATGTATGGGCGTGCACTGGCGGTGCTGAATGCGGCCACCAATGCGGCCACGCCCCTTGGTATTCTGGTTGCCGGCTATGTGGTCGCGTGGTGGGGGGTGGCAACCTGGGCAGTGCTAGTCCTGATGGTAATTGTGCTGATGGTGCTCGTAGTAGTCAACAGCACCATCATGACGTTGCGTGGCGTGCCATCAACGCGCACCTAGAGTCTGTTGCAGGGTACCGCTTGTGGCATAATTACGGGGCAGGTATGTTGCTCCAAGGATGATAGTTTATGACGATACTCGATGCACATCTCATGCATGTGGCTACCACGTTTGCACTCGGCACACCGCACACCATCACGCCCTTGCAACCCGGGTTTGTGGCGCATGCGCACCGACTACAAACCGCAACACATGACGTGATGGTCAAGACGTACGACCATTCACGCGCGATTACTGCACGCATGCTCGAATATGCACCCTTTTATTTGCAGGTCACTGACTACGTGTACCGCCATACGCTGGCACATGGGCGTATCGCCATGCCCATGGCGCGCCCCGATGGGACGTTTTTGCATGATGATTCCCCCTACGTGTCGGCCGTGTTTGCCTACCTCCCCGGGGAGACGCCACGGACTACCCCGTTAACCGTGGCGCAACAGTGTGATATGGCCACCACGGTGGGCTACATTCATCGGGCAAGTGCACAGGTGCCACTGCCCGCCCACGCACGTATCGAAACGTTTATCCCGCGCTGGGATGCGGTATGGGATGGCATGCTCAACGATGGGTGGACGCAGTTGCCTGCCCCTGTGCAGATGATGTTGGCCCCGCATCGTGCTAGATTGCGCAGCTTGCACCAACGCTTGCGTCATGTGGGCGCATATCTGCAGACCCACCCCCTGCCCATGGTGCTTTGTCATAGCGACATCCATGGCTGGAATGTCATCGTCCAGGGCGACCGTACTTGGCTGATTGATTTCGAGGGGTTGGTCTTGGCACCAGCCGAACAGGATTTGTACTGTTGGTATGGGGATGCCAACTGGCCTACCATTTATGCGACCTATCAGCAGGTGGTTGGCGGGCATACCCTCAACGCACAGTCGCTTGCGTTTTATCGAATCAAACGTTTTCTCGAAGATATTTATGAGTGGGTCGCCGAATTATGCGATGACCACTTGGCAGATACGCTCCGCGACGAATACACGGTCGCCCTCCGTGAAAATCTGACCTACGATGAACACATGCTCAATACTACAGGGCATGCAGTGTGACACTGCATGCCCTGTGTGGTGCCGAAGCGCTACTCCTAGTGTTTAGGGGAGCGTAAAGACCATGACGCGTTTGTTGGCGCGGTCAACCACGTAGACGGTGCCATCTGGGCCAAAGGCTACACCGCTCGGATTGCTCATGGACGCCGTATCCGTGCCATTGCCACCCCACCGCAGGGTTTCGACCCCGTCAGCGCCAGTCAGCGAAACGGCGTTCTTTTTGGGCACAGACGAAATCACACGTGAACCACGAATCGCCACGTACGGGTCATCGTAGGTTTGTGCCTGCCACCCATTGATGCGCCACGTGTTAATCGGTTGTGGGTTGACTTTGCGGTCTGCGGTGATGGCAAAGTACTGTACGCGCCCGTTCCAAATATCACCCACAGCCACCGTGCCATCTGAATCCACGGACACACTGACGGGTTCATTGAATTGGCCGGGTTCACTACCGAACGCCCCCCACTGGTAGAGGTACTGCCCATCGGGGCTGGTAACCACGATGCGCTTGTTGCCAGTATCCGCAATATAGACGTTGCCGTCAGGCCCAGTAGCCACGCCACGTGGACCAAAGAACCCAAGCGGGTTGGCTTCGTTGCCGGCTACCGTGCCATCCGTCATGGATGCGGTGCGCCCATCACCGAAGTCTTGGTCGCCTGTCCCCCACGTCTTCACCCAGTTGCCTTCGTTGTCGAGCTTGACAACACGTGCATTCCACGTGTCAGCCACGTAAATGCTCCCATCGTTGCCGATGGCCACGCCACGGGGTTCGTTGAACTGATTGACCCCATTTCCACGGGTACCAATCTGCTTGCGCACGCGTCCATCTGCGTCGTACATGACAATTTGGTGGCTGTCGGTGTCCGACACGATAAAGCTACCGTCTGCGGCCACGGCAATACCACGCACACTCTCTAGTGCGCTCATGTCGAATATTTTTTCGGCCACAATCTTGTAGGTGGAGGCGGTACTTGCGGTGCTGACGCTCCCCCCACCTGCGAGATCTTTGCGCACCCAGCCTTCCATGGCACGCCCACCAATGCTGAGTGTGTCAGGAAGATCACGATACATCAGATAGCGCCACGTGGTGCCCCAGTGGCTCCGGTCGAGTGGCCATACGATGGGTGCCAACAACGACGGCAGTTCGCTGGTGTTGAGCCCCGGGCAGTCCACACTCGCTTTACGCGCATTCAGCGTGCTGTAGTAGAAGGTCTTGTAGCCCGATGATGTCGGGTTACATTTGTCTCCTTCGGGGAACCACCAGTTGAGTTGCCCATCGTATAATTTGACATAATTGGCTTCTAAGGCAGTGCGTGCCGTATCATTGACGTTGTCTTTTGATACCAACACCACCGGTGCCAGAATGGGGTCTTCTGATTCGATACCCGCCACATTGAACGAGTCGGGATTGGCCTCTTCGAAGAAGCGTCCATCGCGATTTTCGAGGCGCTTCATGTCGCGGAAGTACCACTGGAAGGGCCATGCGAGGCTACTTTCGTCACCTTCACCACCAATATCAATGATGATGGGCATGGACAAGCCACCGGCCACGTCTTCGTTGGTGCGTTGGTTGCGGGTGAGATTGACGGCGAGCTCGCGCACATCTTTCACGATGCGGGGCACGTCCGGAGACGTTTGCGTGTAGACCATCGGGTCACGAGGGGTGTCCGGCGTCTCGTAATTGATCATCCAGCTGGCACGAATCGAATACGCACTCAGAAGTCCCACGAGGGTGAGGAGTGCGAGCCGACTGGTGTCTGCATGGCCAGTTTTGTTGGACAAGGCAAATACGGCGTACAAGAAGCCTGCTCCCACTAGTAGCGGGATAAAGCCTTGGACGTTGGTGGTACCACTGCTATTGCTGATTTGTGCCAGCCCAACACCGATGGCAAGCATGGCGAGAATGACCGCCCCAGGAATACGCCAGCCGTTGTTGCCCAAAGGGCGTTTTAATCCAGACCAGATGTGCAATACACCAACAATGACCAGCAGAATGGCAGGTAATGTGATGTGAATCGTCAGCCATGGCATCTTTTCACCGGCCCACGAAAAGAAGACCAACGTGCCAACAAACCAGTAGATGAGAAAGGTGGTAAAGAAGGGCACGTTGATTTCGAACGGTTTGCCAGTACGGGCTGATTGGACGCGTTTCACGGCATTGACGATTGCGGCAATCGTAACACTAATCCCACCAAAGAGGGCGAGTGGCTCGTTGAGCCCCATCACCATCAGGTAGTAGTACCACGGCTGATCACCACGGGCAAACGTTTGTTGCGAGCCAAGCCAGTATGCCAGGCCTTGGTAGAGGCCATCGAGAATACCACGTGGATCGGTGAAGAAGTTACCGTAGAAGACCACAAAGATGCCACCAGCAATTGCAATTGCGCTGAGGAGCTCGGCACGTGCATCGCGCCAGAGGTGTTGCACCAAGGGAGTGATGATGGGCTCCTGCGACCACAACTGCATGATGACCAGGCTAATTCCGGCCACAAAGAAAATCGCAATGGCCATACCACCCGCATTGAGTGATTCGGTCACGTCACCGGACCAGGCCCCACTCAAAATCAGGACCTCGACAAAGATGGCAAGCCCGATTAGCACCAGCATGATGATGTTGACGATGCGTTGTGACGCGTTTTCGACGGCAGCACGCACCCCCACAAACCAGACAAACAAGAAGCCGATGATGTAGTAGAGCTCGTGCGTGGTAGTTGCGAGACCGATGCCCACAGCGAGTATCCACAACCACTTGCGTTCACGACTGATGAGATAGCGGAAAAAGCCGATGACGATGAGCGCTTCCCACAAAATCATCAACCCGTCGTGGCGGGCGAAGCGGGTGAAGTAGAGTACCACGGGGGACAACGTGACGGCAGCTGCGGCAATCAATGAGCCGTTGCGCCCGAGGAATGGTCGCAACCACAACATGGACAACGTGAGCCCGATGCCAGCCAGTGCCTGGGGCAGGCGTGACTGCCAATCACCATCACCGAACAAGAAATACGAAATAACCGTGAAAATGTACAACGATGGTCCATGGTAGACGGGGTCATAACAGTATGTTTCGGCTACCCGCCCACCAGCACAGGTAAAACTCCCCGAGCCCGTGAAAAAGCGCCAACTGACCCATGCATGGATTGATTCGTCGTGGTGCATTGCCATGTCACCGAGACGGACCAGGTGTACAAGCACACTCGCAACAAAGATGAGCACCAGGGCGACCACGTCGAGTGAAATACGTGGTTGATCAATGACTAATGGTTGATCGTGCGTTGTTGACTGTTCAGACATGATTTCTCCCGTATTCACCGCTAACGCGCACCAAGACCGAGGGTCATGAATGGTGCGATCTCTGGACGAATGGCCACGTAAAAGTTAGATGAACCAAGTGGAAACCCCGGATCGCGATACAAGTAGTAGCGCCATGCCGCCACGGCAGTTTGTGTATCAAACGGATTATGCAATACACGGTGGAGCAACGAAGAACCTTCATTGACTTCCTGGCTATACCAACCCGTGTCGAGCCGATACATTTGATCTTCGGGGAACCACCAGCGCAAGGGGTACTTCTGGATGAGGAATCCAGGGAATGTGCTGTCATCAACTGATCGTAAATTTTCATCCATGACTACAATCGCCATGATTTCTTCACCGGGTACTGCGGGTGCCCCAGGGGGTTGTTCGATTTTGTTGGTGAAGTGGCGCATGTACCAATCCCAAATGGTTTCGTTGTCGTGCCAGATGGGCATGCTCAAGTCGCCGTGCCGACTGATGGAGGCACGTTCGATGTCACGCACCACGCGCAACGCATCGGGGGTGGTCTGCGTGTAAATCATCATCTCTTTGGGGATATCGCCGCTTTGGTAGCTCAGTCGCCACGAACTACGCAGTTCGTAGAGGGTTAACGCGCCACAGAGCGCAAAAACCAACATACCCGCACTCCACAATTTGCCGTGACTCGGGATATGACTGAGTGTGATGGCTACCACCAAGACGATGAATCCCACCGGAATCCACGGGGCCCAAGCGGCATATTGACTGGTCGGATTAATGGCCAGCATCATCAGCGTGGTTGCCGCAAAAAAGACGATGGTGGTTACAATGGCCACCGTGATGACCCCGGCTCTCCCGTTCGGTTGCGTGCGGTGATTGGCCCACCACGCATCAATCAGTTGGCCAAATCCCCATGAACCGAGCAGGGTGAGTGGAATGAGTGGGTGAATCGTCAGCCACGGCATTTTTTCACCGGCCCACGAAAAAATGGCAAACGCACCAATGGACCAGTAGGTCAAAATCATGCCCGTTGCCAAGAATGCACTCGGACTCGCCTTGGCTTTGAGGACGCGCACCAGCTGGACAATCATGACTATCGCACTTGCAATAGCGGCAATGACAACGAGCGGTTCGTAGACGGCAAGCATGACCCCGTAGTAGTGCCCTGGTTGTCCACCGCGTTTGACGTCATGCTGGGCTAGCCAGTAGAGCAACGACCCGGTGGTGCCACTCACAATACCAATCGGATTGTAGAAGAACGAGCTGAAAAAGAGCACATACGGGATGAACGCTAAGCCTAACGCCTTGAGGACGCGACGGTCAGCACCTAGACTGGCAAATGTCTGAACGAGTGGCGTCGGTGTCTGATTGGCTTTTTGCCATGCCGTCATACCGTCGGCTAGCGTGCGCTTCCAGACCAGCCACCAGAGTGCAATCATGCCCAATACGGTGCTGAAAAACCCGAGCACGATGGCCGGGTGACTGAAAAATTGCCATAACTTGAAGAAATAGGCAGGCACATTGTTGTCCGACTGATTGCGTACACACAGGGCGTACATGTTGTCGTCGGTTTCCAGTGGTCCAAAGCCAAAAATCGGCCCCGGTTTACCAGCTAAAATCGGATTATACACATAATCAGCGAAATTACTGTCGGGGCAGACGTATGTGCCGTTCTCACGGGTGACACGGATATCCTCGGTGGGATTGGCAGCCGGTTGTGGTTTACCGGGCAAGATAAACACACATGCCACAATGGTGGCTCCAATGGCGCCAGCAACCAGAATTCCCGGTCGCCATACCTGCCAAAAGAAGACTGCCACAATCACCGGCAAGAAAATGGCAATGTAGAGATAGGTCGTCTCTAAGTCGGTAAGCATCATGCTCAGTGCCACAAAGCCGACAACCAGCCACATGGGCTGACGTGTGCGCCCATAGCGCAACATGGCAGTGAGCACGAGTACTTCAAAGAGCACCGCATAGATGTCATGCCGGAAAAATCGCCCAATGTAGAGGAAGACCGGCGAAAACACCATTACGACACTGGCCACAATTGCGCCGGTACGACCGATTTCGCGGCGGAGCAAATAGGGGGTGAGACCGAGTGCGATACTGAACAAGGCAGGTGATAAGCGTGCCGTGTAGTCGTTGTCGCCAAAAAAGAAGTACGTGATTGCTCCCATGATGTACAAGAATGGGCCGTGGAGCAATGGGTCATGCACAAATCCTAACCCGGCAAAGAGCGAGTAGGAGTAGTCCGCATGGAGTGTTTCGTCGTGGTGTAGCGCACGATCACCCAACCCCCATAGACGGGTGAGGACGCTACACAACAGGATGACGATGAACACTACATGATCCTTGGTCATAACCAACGATCGTTTGGTGTCGGGCACAACGGCAGTTTTTGCTGTCATAGTGTTGTTTCATCAAAATACAATTCCAAAGACGATTATACCATGGAACATATGAAGCGAAAATGACAAAACGATGTATTATCGTAGATAGGGAATGACATAATTTTTTGTAAACAAAGTGTCAGTGTACGAGAATTCTATGCGTGATGATACCGCCTATTTCTCTGTGAATGACAAATTTGACAATTCCATCCTGAATCCAGTTATGATGCAACATAGACCAGCATATTCGTGATTATTTTCGTAAAAACCGACACGCACACCATCCCCGCTGTTGCATAGATTGTATGCGTGTTTTGCGCTCTTGCACGACCATGGACACCTCACCCCATTGGCGCAAGATGGGTGTGGTCGTTGTGGCACCGCAACTGCCATTCTAGGCGATCGTCGTATGGACTCTGTACGCGAATCCAGGTGGTAACCGCCGTATTGCGTGCCGGGAATGCGATGCGTTTACGTGTCCCCGCGTTGAGTTCGCACATCCACAAGAACGCACATTCGATGACACCACCATGGCACACCACTGCGATGCGTTGTCCTGCGTGTTGCGTGGTGATGGTGTGGAGGACGTGGGCACAACGCATCGCAAATTCGTTCCAACTTTCGCCGTTCGGTGCCACCTTGGTGTATGGTTCCTTGATGGCATGCATGAACGCAGGAAAGCGGGTGGTCACGTCGCTGATGACCATGCCATCTGCATCCCCCACACGGAGCTCGTGTAGGTCATCTTCCCAGGTAATTGGCAAGCGTAACGCGGGTGCAATAATATCTGCGGTCATGCGCGCCCGTTTGAGTGTGCTGGCATAGAGCACATCGTACTGCCATTGTTCGTGGTGAATGCGCTGTGCCAAGGCGTGTGCCTGCGCGATACCGCGCTCGGTGAGCCCGCGACACGAGTACGATTCCACAAAATAGGGGTCCACATTCGAAAATGCTTCACCATGACGAATCAACGTGAGTGTGGTGGTGCTCATACGGTCTCCTGTGTGTGTGGGTAGCATAGGCGTGCAATCACCAAAAAAACGCTGGTGACACTCAATGCAACGAGGGCAAATGTCCAGGGTATGGTGTCACGTTGGAGCCATGCGGCCCGTATCACCAGGGCGAGCGCACAGGCCACCGTATTGGCGGCAATGGTCCGTACCACCCAGCGCCAGCGGGGCAGAGGAGTCAGCACTCCGGCCACGTACCCCACCAACGACCATGCCAGCACAAATGGTGCGGCAGTGGCCAGTACGGCACCGAGCAGATTGCTTTCGCTATGACTTTGTCGCCCAATGGCTGCAAAGACGATGAGCACCAGTGTATCCCCCAACCATACCCAGCCATTAATCGTTTTGCGCATCTGGATGCTCCTGTGCGTGCAGATGGATGATGCCGACTTCGGGGCGACTGCCGATGCGCAGTTGGCGCCCACTCAGCCCGAGTGAAATATGCAACCACATGGTATTCACGCGGTGTGTTCCCTGGGTCAGCCAGCGCCCAAAACGCGGGCGAGCGAGGGGCCCGAGTCCAGGCAGATTGAGGTGCCCGCCATGTACGTGTCCTGCGAGCTGGAGCACAATCTGCGGGTAGGTGCTTGCTTCAAAAGCAGCATCTGGGGCATGTGCCAAGAGGATGACCGGTGTGCGTGCGGGTGCATCGGCAATGGCCCGGTCAATGCGCATTTGCCCATGCCACCAATCATCGGTGCCTGCTATCCACACATTGTCCCCTTGATGATTGAGCATGAACCCTTGATTGCGCAACATGGGCACACCCGCAGATTGGAGCGCCCGTACCACGTCATCAATGCCTTCCACATAGTCGTGGTTGCCGCTAATCGCATAGACGCCGTATGGTGCACGGAGCTGGCGTACATAGTAGGGGAGGCGGGTAAGTGCAGGCCGATCATTGACGAGATCACCGGTGAGCACAATTAGATCGGGTGCACTCGCATTCAGCGTGGTAATGGCCCAGCGTAGATTGGCATCCGAAAACGGCTGTCCGAGGTGTATGTCACTGATTTGTCCAATCGTAAAGCCGTCGAATCCGGCAGGGATGCGTTTGTCGTAGATGTGCACATGGGTGAGTGCGGGTGTGGCGGGCTCGTATAGGCGCGCATAGCGCCAGATCCGCATCATCAGGAGAGCGATGGCGGTAATCAGCCCCCAGCGACGCTGGCGGACGAGGCGTAGCCCGATGACGGCCATGATACCAATTGCCCAACGCCAGCGCCGACTGTAGTACACGTCGGCGGGGCTCGCTACGTGCGTGCGGGTTACTGGTGATGCTGGGGTATGAAGTGGCGCAGAGTGGTGACGACGCATGAAATCTGCAACTCGGTGAAACATTCTCCATGGAGTAGTATAGCCGAAGATGGGTGTTACAGTGCGTGTCAGACGGGTGTGCTATGATACTGCCAGGGAGCTATCGTTGAAGCGGATGTCTGTCTATGCAATCACCACGAACACCACGTGAACGTCGCTTGCGTGATGGGGTAACCCCTGGTTCGACTATCATCTTGCCACGAAATCGGCTAAACAATCCACGCCCCCAGCACCGCCCCGTCTATCGCCGGGGTTGGTTGTGGGTGGTGGTGCTGTGCGTGATTCCCGTATTGGTGGCTAGCTTTCAGTTGCGTCAAATTGCTACTGCAATCGGTGCCATTGATTTCCGGCCAGACCGGCCAAACACGGTCATTGCACAAGGTTTCACATTGCTGATTGTGGGGGTTGACTCGCGCAACGACGGGAGCAACACGAGTGTGCGTAGTGATTCACTAATGTTGGCACGGATTCAGCCATATACAGGCAATGTGAGTCTACTGTCAATTCCACGTGATTCCCGGGTCAGTATCCGGGGGCGTGGCGAAAGCAAAATCAACGCGGCGTATGCCCACGGCTACATGAACCCACAGTCGTTGTATACCGATGATGTCAGTCAACAAGAAGCCGGCATGGCACTAGTTGCTGAGACCGTCGAGGATTTTTTGATGCTCCGGAGTCGTGGGTATCGTGTGGACTACGTGCTCGAACTCAACTTCACTGGATTTGCCCAGCTCATTGATGCATTCGGTGGCATAGATGTGGATGTCCCCACCTATCTTGTTGATGCGGCATATCCCACTGCCGATTATGGCGTGATGCGCATCGAATTTCAACCCGGTCTGCAGCGCATGACGGGTGAGCAGGCACTCATCTACGCACGTACCCGCCATGCAGATAGTGATTTTGGGCGTATTCAACGCCAACAACAGGTCGCGCAGGCATTTATTGCTGCAATCAAACGCGCCGATATTGCACGCTGGTGGTATGTGGCCAATAATGCCCCACAAATCATGGGTGGATCCGTACGTACCACCATGCCCTTGTTGAATCCGCTCATGGTCACCGCACTGATTGGTACCATGGTGCAGGTGGATGCAACTACTATGGCGTCCACGCATATTTCCCCCAAAACGATTCCGCGTTATACCGTGGATGGATCCGATTTGCTCTGGGATACAACTGGCGTCCAAGCCGTGGTTGATACGTGGTTGACACAGGCGGGTGTGGCCATTGATGCCACGCAGTTGACCGTGCAAGCCGATGTGTTGGCACAGAGCCGTCAAGCAGTCACCGACACGTGGCGGAGTATCACCAACTACGTGCGTAGCCAGGCTGGCTGGGAAATAGACGAGGGTGCCGCACGGGTTCAGGTCTTTAATGGGTCGCGTATTCCAGGTATGGCACGGAGTGTCAGTGAACAACTGCACGAAGTCGGCATTGTGACTGATGCCCCCGGTGATGCCCCTGGCGATGTTCACACCGAGACCATCATCTACGACCTCAACAATCACCCCAAACAGGCAGCAAGTATTGCCCTGCTCATCCCCGGCAAAGTGGTCACCGACAAACTACCTGCTCCACTGCAAAGCACCGCCGACATCGTGATTGTGCTAGGAACCGACATTCAGCCATAAGGCTACGGTTTGCGTACTGTGAGCCGGCTGTAGAGCACGTCCGCATCATTGGTGTCGGGAATACCAATCATGCCAAAGCGTGCACTGTCGGCCATCGTATCAATGGTCACACTCGCTGCCACACTGCCGTTGATGCTGATATCGAGTTGCTTGCCTACGACGCGCACATCGAGCAAATTATCTGCTGCAATCGCAGGATTTTGGCCACGCGTGATTTCCACGAATTGCATCTCTTGACGCTGGAGCACACGATACTCCTGCGTCGCTGGGTTGAGCACTACTGCCACATAATCGTTTTCGGCCCGATACCGTACAATAATCCCTGCCAGCCCACTGTTGATGTGCATATCGGCACTGACGACGACATCGGCCTGATCAAATGGTCGGTACGTCCAGGCTGCATCGCTATTGGCCTGTGCCGTGATGTAGTACTGTTTGCCGTCATAGCGGGTACTCCACGTGTCACCTGTTGCCGATGCCCAATCATTGGTCACAAAGGTATCGTCGAGGAGCACATTGACATCCACCGGCGTCGCAGTTGCCACTGGTGGCCGCGTTGGCGTATTGCGTGGTGTGCGCGTAATCACGCGGGTGACGGTGGCAGGTGTTACTTGTGCCTCGGCGGTTTGTGTCGCATCAATGCGCGCTCCACTTATTGCTGATTGATCGTTGAGCAACCACATCACCACAACCACCACGACGACCATCACCACGATGCTCACGGTTAGCCAGCTCGTGCGTCGCACGCTTTCGTAGGGCATGGTCAGTTGGCGTGCGTTAATTGCTTGCTCCGTATTGACGAGCAGTGTACTCACATCGCGATAAAACGGATTGGACTGTTGCAGACGGCGCAACACGGCAACTGCTTGGAGCAACCGCCCCGCATCAATGTGGGTTTTGGCCGTTTCATACATTTCTGCATGGTGGTCACGGGGAGCCAGTGGACCCGTGGGGACAGGTTGCGATGGGCGCAGGGTTACGCCCCCGGGCATCGTCAAGTCGTAGTGCTCACGTAGCTTGTTGTCACGGAGCACCCGAAAGGCTTCGTTGATGCGCTGGCTCCGTGTGCGCGCATACTGCTTTTCCTCGGCACTTGCACGCACATAGCGGTCAGGGTGGTAGCTGGTGATTTCGCGTCTGAAGGCTTTTTTTATTTCGTTGAGCGAGGCACCACGGGCGACGTTGAGGAGTTGATAGTGGTCGAGTTGCTCAAAATCGTATGCCACGAGTTGTGTTCCTACTCCATGTAATCAAGCAGAGACCGGAGGTTGCGTGGATTGCGCAATTTGCGCAACGCCTTGACTTCAATCTGCCGAATGCGTTCACGGGTCACGTTGAATTCGCGTCCGACTTCTTCCAACGTCCAGCAATGCCCATCTTCGAGTCCAAAGCGTAATTGTAACACGCGACGCTCACGTTCGTTGAGACGAGCGAGGACTTCTTGGATTTGCTCGCGGAGCAGGTGGTTGGTGGCCACATCCGCAGGTGCCTGTGCTTTCACGTCTTCGATGAAATCGCCGAGCTGACTGTCTTCTTCGACGCCCACCGGTGTTTCGAGTGAAATCGGCTCAAGCGACGTTTTGCGAATGGCACGAATGCGTTCTACCGTCAGCCCCAATACTTCGGCGAGCTGTTCGTCTGTGGGATCTCGCCCAAGCTCTTGTACGAGGCGGCGTGTTTCGCGCATCAGCTTGTTGATGGTTTCGACCATGTGCACGGGAATGCGTATGGTGCGCGCTTGGTCGGCAATTGCGCGGGTGATGGCCTGACGAATCCACCAAGTGGCATACGTGGAAAATTTGAATCCGCGGCGATGGTCGAATTTTTCTACCGCACGAATCAACCCCACGTTGCCCTCTTGAATGAGATCGAGAAGTTGCAGGCCACGTCCGATATACTTTTTGGCCACCGATACGACTAAGCGCAAATTTGCCGATGTCAAATATTCACGTGCTTGCCGACCATTGTGAATGATGGTCATCCAATTGGTACACAGTACTGCCACATTACCGGTGATTTCTGCGCTGTAGCATGCGAAATCAATGACAACTGGTGGTGTATCCGGATAGGCCTTGTTCAAGGTGCGATTGAGTTCGTCGAGCATGGTCTGCACCATGTGTGCTACCACTGCTTCACCGTGTGGTGCATGCCGCGCCGCACGCAATGCACTCACCACGTCACGTTCGCGGTGAAACCATTCGAACTGCACCATGCCTGCGATGCGTTCGAGCACACTGCCGGCTTCGATGGCACGGGCATAGGCTTGTTCGGTCTCCGAATTAAGGAGTTTGATGTTGCCGATTTCACGCAGGTAGAGGCGCACCGTATCGGTGAAACTCGCCGTTTGTAGATCGGGCGTTTCCGTGCCACTCTCTTCAATGGTGCCATCATCATCGTCAGCGCCTAGGTCGAGTCCATGCGCATCGCCCATCTCTTCATCACGTGTAGCGGAGAGTGGCTCTGGTGGCGTATTGCTGTATTCAGGTGCAGGAATTGTGAGTGGTGAGCCAGTGATTTGGGTGGCATGGTCGAATAGCGCGGTGACTGCCGGCGCCATACCAGGAGTGACCTGCATATCCACAAATACTGCATGGGGTAATAGCCAGCGCATGATTTCGACCATGCGTTGTGCCGCTTTTTCAGGAGGGGTATCTTCACCGTTTTCGCCGAACGGGACTCCCTCTTCCTCTGGGATTGGTGCGCCTTGTGCGGAGATGAGAGCGGTATCGGTTGCTGTATGCGCTTGGTTGCTGTCCATACCAATCCCCTTCAGTTTTTGTGACGCGCATGAAGATCGTCGTAGGTGGAGTTCCGGCGAGGCATCATCAGCCGACCGAGATACTGCTGCACTGCGGTAATCCGTGCGATTAGGGTGTCGTCATCGTCACCACCGAGTTGCCCACCGAGACGTTTATTCCACTGCTTTGCCACATCCCTCTGTAAAATTGTAGCACACTCCAATGCCTCGTTTGTTACCAGGTATTCCTTGGGGAAATGTTCCGTACTGCCGAGATGTTGCGCCCGGATGCGTAGTGGTTCGGGGAGCGTGATAATCCACTCCAACAAATCACCTTCATGGCCGAATTCTTCACGGGCACGCCAGATTTCACGCAATTCCACATCATCACCGAACAGGGTTTCAATGTCTGCGGCGATGAATGATTGCACATCGGGAAAGTCGTGCATATCGTCATGAACCTTTTGCAGAACCTGTTGGCGAATCTCTGCGTGTTGCAGGAGCATCAACAACAAAAATTCCGCCGATTGGCGCGTCCGCCCTGCCAACGACAAATGAGGTGCCGTGGACGGTGCCGCTGGTGGTGTATCGGGCATGGGTGCCGCCGGGGTGCGTTCGCGTAGTCCCGTACGCGGTGTTGGTGTTGTTGCCAGGTGCCGTAGTTCACGTCGTAATAGCGTCTCGTCTATGTGTAATACAGTCACAAGACGCTGAATATAATGCGTTTGTTCGATTTGATTGGAAATTTGCAAGACGAGTGGCGCCAAGCGTTCAAACGCCGTGCGTTTATCCGCATACTCGGTGAGGTCGAGATCACGCGTCAACACCTGAATGTAAAACTCCATGGCAGGCATGGCGGCATTCACGAGGGCCGGCCATTGCGTGGGATCTGTGGCGAGTAGTTCGTCAGGATCTTGGCCGTCGGGGAGCTCGATGATATGCACATCGGCAGCGGTGCTCCGACTCCATTGCAACACGCCTTGTGGCGTCGGTGTGGGCACCATCTGGCTATCCATGTGCTCGTTGAGCGTCTGTAGCCCCTTGAGGGTGGCGCGTATCCCCGCACTATCCGCATCCAGTGCCAAGTAGATTTTTTTGGTGAGCTTTTTGATGGCCTGCACATGCTCGCCCGTCAGTGCAGTGCCTAGTGGCGCGACCACGTTTTGGAAACCGTGCTGATGCAACGCAATCACGTCTATGTAGCCTTCCACGATAACCACATTGTCGAGTTGTCGGATTGCATCACGGGCCAAATCCATGCCGTAGAGTACGCTACTCTTGTCAAATAGTAGGGTTTGTGGCGAATTCAGGTATTTGGGTTGTGCATCGCCCATGGCTCGCCCCCCAAAGGCGATAATCTGCCCTTTCACGTTGCGAATGGGGAACATGACACGCCCACGGAACCGGTCGTAGTGGCTGCCGTCGTCACGCGCGATAGCCAGGCCGGCGGCCACGACTTCTTCGGGTGTATACCCTTGTTTGACCGTCAAGTAGTCAAAGAGTTTGGTGCGTTCATCGGGGCTATACCCCAGTTGAAAGGCTTCGATGGCCCAGTCATTGATGTGGCGCTTGGCCACATAGGCGCGGGCGTCACCCCCAAGTGCCGATTTACTGAGCATATGTTGGAAAAAACGTGCTGCCGCATTGTTGATCTCAACGAGGCGCTCACGCAGGTGGTCGCGCACTTCGTCTTGGGCGGTGCGTGGCGCGAGTTCGATGCCGGTGCGCTGTGCGAGCTGTTCGAGCGCCTCGCGGAATTCGATGCCCTGTTGTCGCATCACAAAGTCGAATACGGTGCCCGACGCCTTGCACCCAAAACAGTGGTAACTCTGGGAATCGGGATAGACGGTAAAGGCAGGCGTTTTGGTGTTGGCATGAAAAGGGCAGAAGCCCACAAAAGTACGCCCCGTTTTGCGCAACTGCACATGCTCGCTGATCAACTCGACGATATCAATGCGTTCTTTGATTTGTTCAATAACCCGATTACTAGTCATAAAAGCATCTTTTGTGTGTGTACCAACCGTGTTATCCGCCCCAAATACGTGGTACGTAGATATCTTGGAATACCTGGGTTGCAAAACGATCCGTCATGCCGGCCACATAATCAACCACCGCTTGACTCAGCGGTTCACCACGTGCCGTGTTGATGGCCATGATGTCAGCGGGGATTTTGCCGGGGTGCGCCATGAAGTGTTTAAAGAGCAAGTCAAGCATCTGCTCGACTTTGGGGTCTTCGGTTTTGGCGGCTGACCCCAAATAGACGTGCTGATACATGAATTCGCGCAGGGTGTTGGTGGCGTGCAAGACGGTGGGACTCATGTGCAGTTCTACGACTTCGGGGGCATCACCATCACCGGTCGCCCACCAGTTTTGGTCAATCAAATCACACACCATCGTGTTGATACGGTCAGCGTGCGTGTCGCCCAACACGGCAATCGCATCCTTGGGCAAATCAGCGGGAGTCAGAATCCCCGCACGCAAGGCGTCATCAATGTCGTGGTTGATATAGGCCACCGAATCGGCCACCTTGATAATCTGTCCTTCGAGGGTGCTTGCCACACCCCATGCCTTCGCACTAATATCACGCCGTCCCTTGGAGTGCATGTAGATGCCTTCGCGGACCACATACGTCAGATTCAGCCCGACGCCATTTTTTTCGAGCACTTCCACGATGCGTCGGCTCTGTTCGTTGTGGCGGAACGAATGTCCGAGGGCGTGTGACAGGGCGGTTTCTCCGGCATGTCCAAATGGTGCGTGCCCGATGTCGTGCCCGAGTCCGATGGCCTCCACGAGGTCTTCGTTGAGCCGCAAGGCGCGGGCAACGGTGCGCGCAATCTGGGTGACTTCGAGGGTGTGGGTTAGGCGTGTCCGGTAGTGATCACCTTGTGGCGCAATAAAGACTTGCGTCTTGTGTTTGAGTCGTCGGAATGGCTTGGAGTGCACGATACGGTCACGGTCACGCTGAAAACTCGTCCGCACCGGCGATTCGGTTTCACTGCGATCCCGCACCGCACCATCACTTTTGGCAGCATAGGGTGAGAGGATTTGATGCTCGTTGTGTTCAATCCGTTGGCGGACGAGTAGATGAGGCTGCGACATAATTCTGACCTCCATGTGATGCCACAAACGACCATGCGACGCATGACCCAAACAAGTGGATGGCAATGAGTACCTGGTAATAGAGGGGGTGTGCCAACCGATTCGCCATTTCGAGCACGAGCGTGTTGTCTGCAAAACAGGGTATGGCATCGGGAATCGGTAAGGTGCATGATTCTACGCGAGCTGCCACGAATGGTGCACACAAATAGATGCTGGTCATCGTTGTCAGAATGGTGCGCCATGCACTGGGCCAGCCGAGGAGTAGCCCAATTGTGGTTGTCACGGGAATGGCAACGATGATCCAGCGCTTCGCCCAATCATTGTGCGGCGCACTCCCCGTCCAACTCGTATAGGCGATATAAAATCCGACGGTAATACCGATGAATACCCACAGATGTGTGAGCGCTGGCGTGGGGATGGTGTCTGGAGCTGGGGGGAGTGGAACCGCCGCTGAATCAGCGCATGTGGGTGACGGGTGTGCCCCGGGTGCCGTGGCCGATGCTGCTGGTTGTGCGGATGATGCGGGTTCCTGCATGTGTATCACCTTGCCCACAGAAGAGTACGTCGGGTGAAATACAAACAGCCGATAGCGTGACGGGCTACCGGCTGTTTGACTACACACATCTGCAACCAGACTAGTTGCCATTCTCGAAGTGTGTGCGATTCTTTGCGATGTAGGCACGCATGTTCCCGGGGACGGCATCTTCGGAGAAGATGGCCTCAACCGGACATTCGGGCTCGCACGCCCCACAGTCAATACACTCATCGGGATTGATGTAGTATTGGTCGGTGCCTTCGTAGATGCAGTCTACCGGACACACTGAGACACATGATGCGTCTTTGGTCCCAATACATGCTTCGGTGATGATATACGGCATGAAATTTTCCTCCCTGGGTGTATTTCTCTTATGACACCATGCAAAAAATAATAACACAAAAACACTGGTGGTGTACTAGCGTTGCCCGGTCTCATAGCAATTCCGGCAACGGGCTTCGTACATGTCGAGTCCCCCCACGGCAATCACTGGTGCGGTGGGTGGTGCCGCCTGCCCATCAATCAGTCGCTGTGATCGTGTGGCGTATGAGCCACATTTCACACAAATCGCATACAGTTTGTCCACCTGTTCGGCAACAGCCATGAGTTCGGCGACGATGGCAAAGGGTTGCGCCCGGAAATCTTGGTCAAGCCCGGCCACAATCACGCGGATGCCTTGATCGGCAAGCTGTTGACAGCCACGTGCAATATCTTGTGGGCTACTTTCGATGAATTGGACTTCATCAATGGCGACCACTTGCGTGCCTGGGGGCACTGCGGCCACCACTTCGTCAATATGTGCCACGGTGACGGCTTCGATGGTCTGCCCGTTGTGACTGACCAAACTCCCTGTGCGATAGCGTGTATCGCGCCGTGGCGTACATGCGATAAGCTTTTGCCGCGCAAGCTGGACATGGGTCAGGCGCCGGATGAGCTCTTCGGTCTTGCCACTAAACATGCACCCACAAATCACTTCAATACGACCACCATTGGGTAAACGTGTCATAACAATACTCTCACACTGTAAACGCGATGCTCTGTATTATACTGCGCCGATGCCGTCAAGCAACGCAACCACGTTGTCCCCGAGTGCCTCGACCACGTATCCCCCCTCTTGGATGATGACGAGTGGGATGCCGATCTGGGCGCAACGCCGTCCAATGGCGTTGTAACAGGCGCGGGTTACGTTGAATCCACCGAGCGGATCTCCCGTATAGGTGTCGAATCCAGCCGATACCACCAGTGTGCGACATTCCGTGGCAACAATTCGTTGTAGCGCATGATCCACGGCGGCGAGAAACTGGGTGTCGTCGGTACCAAACGGCAACGGAATATTGAGATTGTAGCCGGCACCAGCGCCACTTCCCGTCTCGTCCGCAAAGCCGAGGTAATAGGGGTAGCAGACATCGGGATGCCCGTGAATGGACGCAAAAAAGACATCATCGCGTTCATAGAAAATCTGCTGTGTGCCATTGCCGTGATGGATGTCAATATCCAGAATGGCAACGCGCCCACGCCTGGTCAGGTGTTGTGCTGCCAGCGCCGCATTGTTGAGGTAGCAGTAGCCGCCACACATGTCGCGCCCGGCGTGGTGGCCTGGGGGGCGGCAACGTGCGTAGGTGCGGCGCTCGCCCGCATAAATCGCCTCTGCGGCAGCATACGCCAAACTTGCCGATGCCACACTTGCCGACCACGTTGTTGCGATAATCGGTGCACTCAAATCAAAGGCGTAGTAGCCGGCTTCGGCCAGTGGGAATGGCGATGGTCGTTTCATCCAGCGCACGGCCAATGTGCTGGGCAAGACGGCGCGACTATCACCACCTACTGCACACCAACGCGGGTAAATGGTGGCCAGATAGTGCAGGTAGTCGGCATCGTGGATGGCGTGCAACAGTGCCTCGGGTATGGTCTGTGTGGGTGCCTCGGTGCGGTATCCGGCACGGTGTAACGCGGCATCAATATTCTGGGCACGGGCCGCAGATTCAAAAGGTGGAACGAGTGCTCCATCATAGAATTCATGGACAGGCTGATGGTCGAGATGATGATTATCGGCAAAAAGTTTCATGGGGCACGACTTTCATAATAAAACACAGCAACGGATGCGCACTGCGTATGGCTGATGGGTCGCGACGAAATGTGATGCCAATATACCACACGACTGCACGGGCGTGATATGCACGGTGCTATAATGGCGCCATCCAAGCCAAACAATCGAGAAAGGTGGTGTGATGATGGGGTGTAGTATCCAAATCTCGCTCGACTTGCACGAAATTGCTGATGCCTTGCATGTGGCCGATATCGCCGTTGCTGCTGGTGTTGATTGGCTCGAAGCTGGCACCGGATTGATGGTCGAGCAGGGGTTGCACGTGGTGACCGCCTTGCGCCAGCGCTTCCCCACCCACCCGATTGTGTGTGACTTCAAGGTTTGTGATGGGGCCCGCTACTTCGCCAAAATCGCTCATGCGGCGGGTGCCACCCACTTCGACGTGATGGCGGCATCCCACGATGCCACCTTGCGTGCTGCCGGCGATGCCGCCCGTGAATTCGGACTCGTGGCCATCGCCGATATCATGTTTTGTGCAGACCCGGTGGCGGCTGCTGTGCGTGCCGAGTCACTGGGGGTACAGATGATCGGCTGGCACTTGGGGCTCGATCACCGCAACGAGCAGCGCCATTTGCGTGCCATTGATGGGCTTGCCGATGTGCTCAAGGCCGTCAAGATTCCCGTACAGGTCGTCGGCGGCCTGTCGGTGGCCGATGCCATTACGGCGGCCCGCCTCGGTGCGGCCTCTGTGGTGATTGGTGGCCCGCTTGTCCCCGCCGACCGTGGCACGCAACTGGCCGATACCCTTCGCCAAGTGGTGCAAGGAATTAAAAATGAAGAATGAAGACAATACCTACGCCAATCGAGGCCACATGTTGCCGGTGTGGTGTGCATTGATACGCCCTTGCGCCAAAAATGCTCCCTCACGCAGGATTTTTAATCCATTCTGCACCACAGGCAGAAGTATTTTTAATACCATTCACCCGTAATCCCTCCCATCGTAGGGGCGCATGATATTCACCCGTAATCCCCCGCATCGTAGGGGGAATGATATACGCCCGTAATCCTTCCCATCGTAGGGGCGAATAATATTCGCCCGTAATCCTTCCCATCGTAGGGGGAATGATATTCGCCCGTAATCCCCCTCAGCGTAGGGGCGAATACCATTTACCCGGGCAATTTTGGAAAAGCCATTGTTATGCTCCGTGATTTTGGCGTAGGTATTGTGAAGAATTAAAAATTGCCCTCATTCTTCATTCTTCATCACTCTATGGCGCACGCCATATAGCAAATTTGTGCTACTATGTGCATAGTGTTCTCCCACAGGTGGGGTGTGCCATGCCCAGTCCACAACGCGATTTATTCGCGGATAGCAGTGCCCAAGAACTCCAGCGCCAAGCGCCCCTTGCGGCGCGTATGCGCCCCAAAACCCTCGCCGAGATGGTCGGGCAACAGACCATCATTGGCGACGGGCGTATTTTGCAGCGCGCCATCGAGCGCGACACGCTCTTTTCCATGATTTTGTGGGGGCCACCAGGATGCGGCAAAACCACACTCGCTCGCATCATCGCCGAGCATACCAAGGCCTACTTCGAGCCATTATCCGCAGTCACAGCGGGTGTGGCCGATTTGCGCCGTGTGGTGAGTGAAGCCCGTGACCGCCTCGGTATGTATCGCCAACGCACGGTGCTGTTCATTGATGAAATCCACCGCTTCAACAAGGCCCAGCAGGATGCCGTGCTCCCGCATGTCGAGGATGGCACCGTCATTCTTATCGGTGCCACCACCGAGAATCCGTCGTTCGAAGTCAACCCTGCCTTGCGCTCGCGTGCGCGGATTTTTGTGCTCGAGCCCCTCAGCGACGAACAGCTGGGCCAGCTCATAGACCGTGCTGTGGCCGACCGTCTCAATGGTCTCGCACCCCTCGAACCCCTCTTGGCGGCTGATGCCCGCGGCTACCTGATTGACATGGCCAATGGCGATGCCCGGGTGGCGCTCAACGCCCTGGAAGCCGCCGTATCCGCTAAAGCACCGGGTGTGGGTGGCAAGCGCCTGATTACCGTTGACGACATGCGTGAGGCCCTGCAGAGCCGTGCCACCCGCTACGACAAAAATGGTGAACTGCACTACGATGCCATCTCCGCCCTGCACAAATCCATCCGTAGCAGTGACCCCGATGCATCCCTCTATTGGCTGGGGCGTATGCTCGAAGGTGGCGAAGACCCACTCTACATCGCCCGTCGTCTGATGCGCATTGCGGTGGAGGATATCGGTCTTGCCGACCCTCAAGCGATTGTGGTGGCAACGGCCATCCAACAGACGGTGCACTTCCTCGGTCAGCCCGAGGGCGATTTGGCCCTCGCCAATTTGGTGTTGTACTTGGCGCAAGCACCCAAAAGCAATGCTGCCTACGTGGCCTACAAACAGGCCTTGGTGGATGTAGCGCAGACGCGCAACGACCCGGTGCCACTGCATCTGCGCAACGCCCCCACCAATTTGATGAAAGGGCTGGGCTACGGGCGTGGCTACCAATATGCGCACGACGCTGCTGATGCTCAGGTAGACCAGCTACACTTCCCCGATAATCTGCGTGGACGTCGCTACTACCACCCCAGCGATCGTGGCTTCGAAGTCCGTGTTGCCGAACGCTTGGCCTGGCGTGAAGAATTGGCTAGCGTTCAGCCCACCCCACCTGTAGATGCTCCTGTGGCACCGCCAGCGCGTTCGCGCCCGGCGCCCACGCCAACAGATCCACAGCAGGTGGCCGGCGAAGAATCACAAATCGTCGAAGATGTGCCACCGCCGACGCGCCCTGCCCGGCGTGGGCGGAGTTAGCATGGGGCGTTGGCGCGCCCAACAATGGGCGTTGTGTGTCTACGGCGTGCTCCTCGGTGTGCTCGCACTCATCTGGCTACGCACGCTACCGCAGCTACTAATTCCCCCCACCCAAATTGATTTCCAGAGCTACTACGATGCGGCCAGCGCACTGCGCATGGGGCAACCCATCTATCGTGCTCCTGCACCCGGTACTGTACCCTTTTTGTATCCACCGCTATTTGCTTTGCTGTGGGTGCCACTGACGTGGTTGCCATTCGCCACAGCCGCCATCTGCTGGTACCTGCTCAATGTGTGTGCGTGGGGTGCGCTTGTGGTAATCCTGGTGCGCCTTTTCCCCATGCCCAGCTGGCCCAAACGCCTGCTGATTGTGACGCTCATCGTGCTACCAGCCATGAGTGATACGGTGCTCTTGGGGCAAATCACCCATCTCATTACTCTCGCCATGCTCTGGGTATGGCATCGCATCGCACGGCAACGGGCTGGTGTTGCAGGTGGTGTGGCTGGCATCATCATGGCTAGCAAGGTGCAGTTGAGTGGTCTGTTTCTGGTGTTTTTTTGGCAAAAACAGTGGCGCGCCTGCCTTATTGCCTTCGCCACCATGGTGTTCGTTGTGGCGGCTGGCGCATGGTGGTGGGGCTGGGCGCTGACGGCCACATGGCTCGATACCGTGCGCATCAAAGCATCCGTCAGCGGCACCCACCCCGTCAACCAGTCGCTGTGGGCTGGGGTCACCCGGCTCTTCCAAGAGACCCTCATCCAGACGGGTGGTATCGCTCCGACCACCATTGCACCACTCTGGTCACAGCCCAGCCTCGCCCAGTGGCTACCGTTTCTGCTGGTGGGCGGTGTGGGGCTTGGCACGCTGTGGTGGTGTTGGCGCCATCCTGCGGATACCCGCACCGACCTCGTATGTGCCATCCCCGTGATGCTGTGGTGTGCCCCGGTGAGCTGGGATTCGTACAGCGCACATCTCATCATTCCCATGGCATGGTTGTGGCAACGAGCGTCCACCCCCGTACAGCACTGGCGGCTCGTCTTGGTGCTTGCGCTGCTAGTCGGGCAGCGGTTGTGGCGCCTATTGGTAGGGGTATGGCCGTCGCCACTCGTGTTGCTGATGGGGGTGCTCGCCACGGGTGTCGTCTGGTGGAGCGTGCTGACGGAGCGGAGTGCTCGTGGTATGATGGAGCACACGAATACGCACACGACTCACGAGGAATGACATGTCCAACATTGATATGCGTCAGGCCTTCGATTTTTCGCAACGCCGTGTCCTCATGAGCGGCGGCAGTGGCGTGCTCGGGCGGAGCATGGTACGCGCCCTGGTGGCACATGGTGCGCATGTCGTGTTGTTGACGCGCAACCCCGACCAGGCACAGGCGCATTTTGCTGATATGCCTGCCCCCCACCAATCCCAAATCGCCTACGTTGCCGTTGATTTGGCTCATGCAGATCATATTGCCACGGCTGTTGCCCAGGCACGTGCACATGGCCCCATTGATACCCTCATCAACGGTGCGGGTGGCAATCGTCCACAGGCCACCACTGGTGCGCAGTCGTTTTTTGCTCTTCCTGCTGCCGCCATGCACGAAGTCGTTGACGTCAACCTGTTTAGTGCCATCCAACTCTCACAGCACGTGTTGCCGCACTTCGTGGCACAAGGACACGGTGTGGTGCTCAACGTGTCATCGGTGAGCACGGTGCGTCCCCTGACCCGGGTGGTCACCTATTCCGCCGCCAAAGCTGGGCTCGACACGTTTACGCGCTGGTTGGCCACACACATGGCCTTCGAGTATTCTCCTGCTATTCGTGTGAACGCCATTGCTCCCGGCTTCTTTTTTACCGAGCAGAATCGTTTTTTGCTCCGTGAAGCGGATGGGCAGACGCTCACCCCACGTGGGCAGCAGATTTTGGCACATACCCCCATGCAACGCTTCGGGCATCCCGACGATTTGGTGGGTGCGGTGTTGTGGCTACTCTCCCCCGCAGCGGCATTCGTGACGGGACAAGTGATTACCGTGGATGGCGGTTTTTCGGCATTTAGTGGCGTCTAAAAGTAGACAACAGGAGGATCTCCATGCATGCGGTGCTCGACGACGCACAACTCACGTCTCAGATTCAGACTGGTCTCGCCCAACGTGATTTTCGCGGTCAGCGTGTGTTGGTACTCATTCCCGATGCCACGCGCACAATGCCCATGCCGCGCTACTTCACCATCGTGCGGGCCGCATTGCGGCAGGCGGGTGCGCATCTGCAAACATGGATGGTGGCACTCGGCACGCACCCCGCCATGGATGCCGTGGCCCTCAATCAGTTGCTCGGCTGTGACGTGGCTCAGGTGTGCGCCAGCGAACCCGACATCCAGGTGGTCAACCATGCCTGGCAAGATCCACAAACGTTGGTACAGATTGGTACCATTGAATCTAGCACGATGGCACAGCTCAGTGGTGGATTGTCCACGGATGCGGTGCCGGTGCGCATCAATCGTGCCGTGCTCACCCACGACCACATTGTCATCTGTGGCCCCGTCTTCCCGCACGAAGTGGTGGGGTTCTCGGGGGGCAACAAGTACCTCTTCCCCGGCATTTCTGGCCCCGATGTCATCAATGCGACGCACTGGTTGGGGGCATTGCTCACGTCCTATGCCATCATCGGCACCGCCAACACGGCGGTACGTGCGGTGATTGACCAAGCGGCCGCACTGATTCCCACACAGCGCTTTGCCATTTGTAGTGTGGTCACCCCTGCAGGAGTACACGGCGTCTTCATGGATACCCCCGAACGTGCCTGGGCCGCGGCTGCCGCCTTGTCGTCACAGATCCACATCCGCTGGCTCGACAAACCGGTACAGCGCGTAATTGCGGTGCTCCCCACCATGTACGATGAACTGTGGGTCGGCTCCAAGGGCATGTACAAAAGTGAACCCGTGGTCGCCGATGGAGGCGAAGTTGTCATTTATGCGCCACACTTGCGTGAAGTGAGCCTGGTACACGGCAAATACATCCGCGAAATCGGCTACCACGTGCTCGCCTACTTCCTCGGCCAATGGGACAAATTTGCGCACATTCCCAAAGGGGTAATCGCACATTCGACCCATCTACGGGGTGTGGGCACGTGGAGCAATGGCGTCGAACGCCCACGAATCACCGTCACGTTGGCTACCGGATTAGCGGCAGACGAATGTCGTGCCATCAACCTCAACTACGCCGATTATCGTACCATTGACCCCACAGCGTTGGCCGCACAGGCCGATCCCGAGTGCCTTGTCATCCCGTATGCGGGTGAGTTTTTGTATCGGTTACGCTAGGGGAAACATGCCATGGGCGAGGATGCCGTCTACGAGTGGCGCGCCGTGGGCGTACACTGTCGGGTGGTGAGTAGTGCGCCACTCGTGCACGATGCGTTGGTGCAACAGGTCGAAACATGGGAACAGACGCTCAGTCGCTTTCGTCCTGATAGTGAGCTCAACCAGCTCAACCGTCAGCGGCGCATGCGTGTATCGCCGACGCTCCACGCCGTGTTGCTCGCCGCCCGTGAAGTCGCACAGTGGAGCAACGGGCTTGTGGTGCCCAGCCTCGGCCAGCATATCAGTGCCAGTGGCTACGATCGTACCTTTGCGGCGGTGCCCGCGCATCAACCCGGCATCAACGACCCGTTGGTGGTGCCTGATTGGCGGGACATTGGGGTCAATGGGCGCGAAGTGACGCTCCCAGCGCATCTGACGCTCGACCTCGCTGGTGTTGCCAAAGGGTGGATGGCAGCCCGACTTGTTGCCATGTTTGCTCCGTCACACGGGCGCATGTTGGCTCAAATCGGTGGCGATATTGCAGTGACTGCTCCCGATGCGCATGCGGCGTGGTGCGTGGCGGTGGATCATCCCTTTCAGGCAGTGCCTGCCGGGTATATTGCACTGTTCGAAGGCAGTGTGGCTACGTCGAGTGTGTACGAGCGTCGCTGGATGCGTGCAGGTGTACCTGTGCACCACATCATTGATCCACGCACGGGCTTACCTGCGGCCAGTGATGTGGCGACTGCAAGTGTCATCGCACGCGATGCACCGTATGCGGAGGCGGCCGCCAAGGTGGTCATCATGCGGGGGCGTCAGGCAGGGTTGGCGTGGTTGACGCAACACGGATTACCAGGACTTGTTATTGATGTGGATGGTGTGACGCATACCAATGCGGCATGGCACCCCTTTGTATGGCCAGAAAGCACACAAAACCATGACTGAACCAACGCCATTGCCCCCACGTACACGGCGTGACGAAGACCCCATCGCAGTGCTTGAGTCAATTAATGCGCAATATGCGTGGCGGAATATGTTTGGTACC
This sequence comes from Chloroflexota bacterium, assembly GCA_041165505.1. Taxonomy (GTDB): domain Bacteria; phylum Chloroflexota; class Chloroflexia; order Chloroflexales; family Roseiflexaceae; genus UBA965. Next base: position 45,878 of record JBEANH010000011.1, read on the forward strand.
CTCGGGCTTGGGCTTGTTGTCGGGGTTGCTGTTGCATGGTGGCTGATTCCCACTTATTTAACGAGCATGATTCAGAGCATGACGGGTGATCAACCCAAAGTGTTTTGGTATGTGTCACGATCGGCAGGGGTCATCGCCTATCTATTGTTGTGGTTGAGCATGGTATGGGGCTTGTTACTGACCACGACCATCGCCAAGCGCATCAGCCAAGTTGCACCCATTGTTGATCTCCATCGTCATTTCTCTATTCTGACCGTCGTATTCACCCTCGCCCATGTAGTGGTATTAGTGGGGGATCGCTACGCCAATTTTTCGTTGGCAGTGCTGTTTGTGCCGTTTATCGGTGACGGTCCCGCATATCGCCCCTATGCCATGGCGCTTGGGCAAATTGCAACCTACCTGCTTGTGGGAGTCACGCTGAGTTTTTGGGTCCGCACCTGGATTAGTCAGACGGTGTGGCGTATCGTGCACTACTTGAGTTTCGTGTCGTTCGTTGGTGTTGCCATTCATGCCCTGTTGCATGTGACGCATCTTGATACGTTGTTCTGGATGTATGCCACGACCACCGTTTCAACCCTTTTCCTGAGCGTGTTTCGCCTATTAACAGTGGCAACACGTGCACCTGCTACTCCCCCTGACATGCGCATCGAATAAAAGCGGTATGCCTTGACGCGCTAGTCGTCGGCAGTGGTGTAAGTTCCCATGTCATGGGAACTTTTCGGTGTTGGTGTGCGTCAATCCACCATGAAGACCTGCATCACACCACACGAGGAAGGGTATGCGTCTCAATTTATTACTTGCAGCCGGTATTACCGTATTTGTGACTGTGCTTGTGGCGGCCATCGTCCAACACATGGTGGCACGCCCCTTGTTGACAAATGACACCTCTCCCCTGCCAACAGCGACACTGTTTGTGCCTACCGTTGCGCCACAGGCTACCCCGCGTCCCGTGGTTGATGCCGAGGCGGTGCAACAGCGTGAGGCTACCTTCCAAGCACGTTTGGCTGCCGCCAATGACGCCATTGCCGCCTCTGCTGCCGAATTAGCAGCCGCCAAGCAAGCTCAGGCAGAATTGGCCAGTAAATACAATGCGTTGGCACAACAACAACAACAACGCCAGGCCCCCCTGCAGGTGATGGTCACTGCCACACCGGCTGTGGTTGCGCAGGCGCAAGCCAGCACCGATACCCCCGTCTATGCCAGCATGGATGCCGTGTTGGCCACGCTCCAATCACAGAACCCAGCCGCAGTGCTCCTGCAACAACCAGAAATGGTCATGTACGAGAATAACGTTGCCTACGAATTCGTCTTCGATATGGGTACCGTGTATGTGACTGCCAGTGATGGCGCACTCCTCTACGACGGAATTGCCATGAACGCCCGGGCAGTGGCCGATGCAGGCCGCAATCGCGACCGTAATCCTCCACCAGGCCGTCGGGGTGATGGTGATCATCATCGCCACAATGATGACGATGATGATGAAGACGAACACGCAGAAACGCATGAAACCGAAGACGAGCATGAGGATGAGGGTGGCGACGATGACTAATGCGACGACTCCCGCCACATCGGCCAAGACCGACGCAAAAACGGCACCAGCTAGTCCTCAGATTGACCGCAAATACGTGCAAAAAGTCAAAACCGCCCATGAACACCGTGAACGGGCCTTGGCACGGGCGGTGATGACGGCCCTAGCCACCTGTGGCACCCTGGTCGGCTGGATGCTCTTTGCACAACCAACCGTCCATGCCGACACGCAGGCCGATGTGCCACCCAGCATGCCTACGGACGAATCAGTGACCACGCCCCCTACGGCGATCATCCTCGATGTGGC
>JBEANH010000012.1:0-46171 GCA_041165505.1 Chloroflexota bacterium
GCTGATGCACTAGTGGTGGATATGCCGACCAAATCCATTGGCAACTATGCCGTGGTATTGCGCATCCGTTAGGTAAATAGACGCACACGGGGCGTGGGTGTATACCCACGCCCCGTATGCGTTTTGCACGTTACCGACCACCCGTCAAGCGGTACAGCCAGCGAATACGTCGTGGGTACATACCACGTTGTGTTTCAATCATGGTATGCAGTTTGTAGGCGTGTGTGAGTTCTACTTTTTGCTGAAAGAGTGCGGCGTCTGCGTCTACTTGGTTGACCAATTCACGCATGGTACGACGGAGTGCAGTGTCTGGGGTGAAGTCGAGCTGATAGGTGTAAAAGTAGTGGCGAAAGGTGCGTCGCGCCGTGGTAATTTTGGCCACATTGCGGGCGCCATCGTCACGCCCTAGGCGGATGACTGTCAACAGCAGTCTGTTGAGTTCACCGTAGCGGTGGTAATGTGTGCGCCGCACCACCTGGAGCGCCCACTGGCGCACGATTGCGAGCACCACGACAACAGCCATCACCACACCTGCAATCGCCAGATAACCGGCCGAGTACCAGGCCACCAGCGTGCTGGTGATGACGGTATGGTATGGATTGGCATACCAGAGCTGGATGACGGCTGCGGTACCCCAGCCAATCACACCAGTTACCCATGCGATAAATTGTTCGTAGAAGCGAACCAACTCACTCATGTACGATCCTCACCACTCACCCTCAGTGCAGTATATTTCCACCAACTATCAACGGAGTATGCACACACACATACACATGCCACACCATCGCTACAGGGATCTCAGCTTTTCCTCGATATGCACCTGAAAATCCTTGAGCTTAATGGTGCTCATGTTGTCGAATCGTTTACTTTCAATGTACTTAATATTATTGCGCAGTTCGTTGTTTGCCTGCTGCCACGCTTTGTACAACGTGTCGAATAACGTGTCGAATACACGCGATTTAAATACGTAGCGATTGTTGTGAATTTCTTCGACGAGGGCTTTTTGGTTTTTCTGTGCACTCGCCAGTGAGCGGTTGTGCGATGCGCTAATCGAGGCTGTCGTCAGCTCGAGAAAGCGACTCAAGGCACGTTTCTGTTCCTGATTGTCGAAACGAATCAAGATGTCCGCCAAAAAGCCACGGTAGATGTAAGCCAGAATGGGCGTCAAAATAGTCACAAGATTGGCCAGAAAATCAGCTTGTATAGCCGTGTTTTTCATCAGCCAGTTCCACCCAGCCAAAAAACCGACCACGAGTGAATCCGTGTTGGTGGGCACCGTCACGTCGAGACTCGTAACCCACACCCACGCCATCAGCAACCACGCCCATACTATCCCTGCCCATGTCACCACTGTTTGCCACAATTGCCATAGTGTATCCATGTGCACATCTCTCCTCACTCGTTGTCATTCAAACTGATGGGTACGTTGCGTAGCTTTTTGAGTTCAGCATGGAGCCGTCCGCGCAATTCGATGAGTTCCGCAATATCCGGCAAATCACCATAGCGGGCGTTTTTTTCTTCGATGGCATTGATGAGGGTACGTGCCTGGGTATTCGCCTTTTGCCACTGTACATAGATGTAGGCGTGATCACGCTGCGAAAACTCAAAACTGTTGGCATGAATGGAGTCGCGGAGCGCTTCGCGGTAGGTCTTGGCAGTGGCCACATCGTTGGCACGCAGACGTGAAATGAGTTGTTCATTGAGCTTGTAGAGCTCCACAAATGTGCGATAGCGCTGTGTGTAATGGAAACTACGCAGACGCGGGATACCGATAAAAAAGGCGCCAATCGCTGCAATACTGGCCAGAAAACTGGCCCATTCTGGAATGGTCATCTGCACAAATGATGCACGCCACTCTCCCCATGGGAGTTGCAGTATCCACTCACCACATCTGCGCAAAATGTCCCACACGTACTCCATCACCCACTCCGTCCACGCACTCATCATATCGCCATGCTGTACATCAAATTGTACAGTGATTTTGACGATTTTGATTTGGTATTTTTTACAAAAAAATATACTGTACATGCAGGTGCATGCTGGCAGTCTGCTCCGTCAGCAATACAGCGTACACTAATGCACATGCTACAATGACCGCAACCGATCATTGCTAAACGATGGAGGGCGTATGCGCATCTCAGTAGGGGCACACCAGTTCACCGTGCCGTCACTCCCACGCACCACCATCACTCCTCCCGATGACACGCTCATACCACGTGCATCAGTGACCGCGCAGATATGCGTACTTTTGCAACAGCACCAACAACTGTGTATTGTCGGGCTACCCGGCACCGGCAAAAGCAGTCTGGCCCACCTCGTAGCTAGCACCGACACGCACTACACCGATGCCATCCTATGGCACACCTTTGGCCCCCAAACACACCAGCGCAGTAGCGACATATACACGGCGTGGCTCTGCTGCTTGCTCGCCTGTGACACGCTACCACCCGACATTGTGCCGGATGCCGCCACACTGCATCAGGTGCTGGCACAGTTTCCTCGTCGCATCGTGGTATGTGACGACATCCACGATGTCCACATGCTCCGCGAGGTCCGTGATGCCCTGCCGCTGGGCACTCATCTTTTGATGACCACACGCCATATGAGCGTCGCTCATGCGGTGCAGAGTAGCATCTATCATCTCGATGGACTCCCCCCACCAGAAGCCATGGCACTACTCGCACATCGGCTCGTGGTGCCCCTTGCCGCGCTACAACAGTGGCCATGGGCACACGATATCATCCACACACTAGCCGGACATCCACTCGCACTCACACTCGTCGCACAGCGCCTGCGCCTGCTAGAACGCAACCCGCACGAATGGCAACAATTCGTCACTCCTATTCTGGATGGGGTGAGTCAACAGGCGCTCAGCGACTTTACACTCCATCCCGACATTGCTGCCTGCTTCATGCCACTGTTGGCGTACAACTACCACACACTCACCCCCCTTGAAAAGCAGATTCTGCATGGTATGGCCGTATGTAATCCCAACCATGGCGTATCATTGCGCTTGTTGATGGCCATGTGGCACCTCAACGAAATCCAGATGATGGCGGTGATGGAACGCTTGAGTGCTGCGCTTTTCGTGATACCCGAAACCGACCACACCACATACCAGCCCGCATGGACACAACACGCCATCATGCATGCCTACACACGCATGCTCATGCTCCAACACCAGAGCGAACAGCACCTCGTCCAACGACTCAGTGATGCACTCAGGGCACTGCTCGACGCAGATCACGCACAACGCACCTATGCACTGTTTGGCACCGAATACGACCAATGCCAGAGCATCATCGAATATGTAGTGACACACGACCTGCCCACTGCGGTCACTCTGGTACGTGGCATGGTCTGGTATTTGAGCGAACGGGGGCGCTACTATACGGCATACGAAATCACCCAGCAACTCGTCCGAGATGTGGTGCGTGATGGCGACGCACAACTCCTTACCCAAGTGCACGAGTTATGTGCGCTGACCGCACTCGGTTGCGCCATCCACATTGGTCAGCACCGCATGGATTATCTGCAAACCGGCATGCACCATTTACACGAGGCCCAGGCCACAAACGTGTCACCGCATAACAATGTGGCAGCCCAACTGCTCATGCAAATCGGTGTCATGCTGACCGAAATCGCCACACTGCCCAACCAAGACATGCTGAGCTGTGTCGAGGCTGCACTGCGCAACTACGAACGCGCACTCAATGCACCTGGCCTTGATACGATGCTCTATGTGAACATCTGCCAAAATCAAGCCAACGCCTACATGATGCGTGCCGAATACCACTTCCCCAACAGCCACGACGATTGTCGCAATGCCATTGATACCTGCACCACGGGGCTCAACTTTGTGCCCACTCATGAAACGGAGCACGCGTATATCGGCCTGCAAATGACCCAAAGTAGTGCCTACCACATGTATGCGACACTGCCACACGTGGATACAGGGCGCTACCTGAGCCTGGCCAAAATTGCCAATCACGAAGCACTCAGTCGCATTGATAGCGCGCACCAAGCACCCTACTATGCGCACATACTGATGAACTACGCCAATCTATGTAGCGAGCTGAGTACGTGCCCAGACGTGGATCAACCTGCACATATCGCAGATGCCCTCGATGCCTACCAAGAGGCTCTGGCCATCCGTACCGCAACTACAGTCCCCATGGAGTATGCCTGGACACAGCACAATTACGCTGATGCGCTACGCATTGCGGCCAACATCAGCGGTGAACCGCAACAGGAACACTTCGTCGCAGCGTGGGTCGCCATCCACGAAGCACTGCGCTTTCGCACGCTACACGAGAATCCCTTCCATCACGCCTTGAGTCACTATGTGCGTGCACATATTGCTGCAGAATACGCCACCGCCATCTATCAACACGACAAGGCCCGCGCACTCACACTGGTGAATGCCGGGCTTGAATCGTACCATGCGGTCCACAGACTAACACAGATACCCAGCATCCCACCCGCACTCCACCACGGCATCAGCGACTACGCCAGCCTGCTCTATGGAATCCTAGCGTGGCTTACTCCTGATGCTGCGGACACACACATGCACACCGCATTTGAGCTCAACGACGATGTGCGCACGCACTATGCCGCAGATGCGGACGACGACCATGCTGAAGTGCTAGCACACCGCCTGCAGTTACACGGCCTAGCCAAGCAACGCCAGATTGCTACACCCACACTCGCACACGATGTGGCCGCTGCCGAAGCACTATGTGCCAGGCCACTGCGGATCATAACTGCCTGCCAGTTGCACATACAACTAGCACGCATCTACAACGACGTGCTCGTCACCAACACCCAACAACGTCGCTATCATGCGAGCCAGATGCACATCCTCTCACAGCGGCTCAGCTACGCACCCGCCCAGCAGCTCAGTACGTACCTCAATGGTGACAGGCAGGTGCCCTAGCGCCACCACGTCGCCATCATCTGATGCATGGCCACACAATCGGCTGTTGGGTCATACGTGTTGGGCTCGTGCTCCACTGCAATCGGGCCCGTGTACCCTTTGGCGCGGAGAATGCGCACACACTCCTCGATGGGCACCACACCCTGCCCCCAACGACAGGTGTCATGCGCACCAGCAGCCAGCACATCTTTGAGGTGCACGGACATGATATGCGGGTAGAGCTCTACAATCGCTTTGGCAGCATCGTAACCCTGCGTACCCCACCAGCCCGTATCAATCGCCGTACCAATGGTGCCATGACCCCCATCACCGATTTGCGCCAGTATGTCTGCGGGCGTCTTTTCTTGGGGATGGTTTTCAAGTGCCAGCCGTATGCCGTACTCTTGCAAAACACGCACCACGCCGGCACGATCCTTGCTGAGTGCTCCTGTTGAGCCGGCCAGGACGGTGATGCCGAGCGCTTGAGCAGTCTGACAGACGGTGGTGAATTCGGCGAGTGTTTCCCCGAAACGCCCCCCGTAGCAGAGTGCCGTCAAGCCACGCGCCTTGAGCTGCTGGTTGGCAATGGCCAGGTGTGCGGGGGTGGCCCACGCCCAGTTGAGGTGCGCAGTCCAAATATCAACATGGCGATAACCCTGTGCCACAATCTGGTCGAGGAGTTCGCCCAAACGAGCAGCATACGTATCAACGGGACGGAAATAATCGTTGGTCGCCTTGTCGCCCTGTCCCCAGCCTTCGGTCATGTTGAAGCCGACTTGGCGCGCCACGTAGTTGGCGGTGATAAACGAGAGGTGCATGTTATCCCTCCTACAACAATGAGCGCAAATAGGTGCCTGCCGCCTGTGCTGACGCATGATGGTTGCCGAAGTGCCCCGTTTCCAGCACAATTGCCCCCGTGTAGCCAACCGTTTTCAGTGCCGCAATCACGCCAGACACGGGTACGTCACCCTGCCCCAGTGGTGCCGCATTGAGCAGGTCGAAGCGTGGCTTGGCACGTGTACCACGCGCCCCACCGTCGTGTTTGAATTCTTTGGCATGCACTTGTACTAAACGCTTACCCAACGTGTGCACGTCGGCCACCGCATCATAGCCACAGGCGATGCCATTGGCCATATCCCAGTAGACACCGACAAAGGGTGAATTCACGGCATCAACGATGGCAGCATTTTGGGTGGCCGTCAGCGTGTTCTCGATGCCCAGTTTGACACCAGCAGTCGTAGCATCACTGGCCAGCCGCGCGAGGTTGTCGGTCAGGCGGGCAATGCCTTCGTCACCCACGATTTCACCATGAAAAAAGAACGGTATCAACAACACACTCGCCCCAATACTGGCACACAGCTCGATGCCACGGCGGATGTTGAGCATCCCAGCAGCCACCACGGTACTATCGGTGCTTGCAATGCCACCATTATTGAGAAAGTGCGCTGCCACCGACTGAATGACGACGCCATTGGTACGCGCCGTCTTTTTCATCATGTCACGCATGGTCGGGCTCATCACGCCACCCGGTAGCGCATCGGCTGGCGCATTCCAATCAAGTTCGATGCTATCGAAGCCCAAACGCCCCGCCTGGTAGAAGCTACTACCGAGGGGCTCGTTGAGCACATTCTGAAGCGTACCAATCTGCATGACTCTCTCTTTCTCCTATCAAAGGCGAACTGGCCGACCTGTCTGCAAGGACTGCTCAGCAGCGAGTGTGACTTTGAGCGTTTTGACGGCATCCGCGTAGGACGAGCGTACCAGTTGTTGGTTTTTCCTTTGTACGGCAGTCAAAAACTCGCCGACCTGACGAATATAGCCGGTCTCTGTCCCCGTGTAACTGACGGGTGCACCATCAATCATTCCCGACAAATTGATGTCCATGATCATGCGCAGGTACAAATCACGCCCGGTGAATTCCCAGCCACAGCCGTCAGGTACATCGGTACAGCTCGTACTCACCACTGTGCCGATGCCCCCATTGGCGAAATGAAGTGTGACCACCGTGCTATCTTCGAAATCAGCGATGTCGTCACCCGCACCCTTGTGCCCGTAGGCGTGTACTTCGCTGACTTCACCCATGATGTAACGCAAAAAGTCGAATTGATGCGTGCTCTGCTCTACGATTTGCCCACCACACATGGAGCGCTTGCCCCACCACGGATGATTGGCACCCATGCGCACCATGAAGCGCCCCAACCCCATCACCACCTTGCGATCACCGATGAGCTCACGCGCCTTGCTGGCCATGTCCGAATAGCGCGACATGTAGCCGACCTGATTGATGACTCCCGCCTTGGTGATGGCGGCTAACGTCTGCTCAACCAGCTGGATGTCGAGCCCGATGGGTTTGGCCACAAAGACCGCAGCCCCCGTTTTGACCACATCAATGACGTGATCGCGATGCGCACCCGGTGGAATAGAGACAAATACGGCATCGAGTGATGCTTTAGCGAGCATTTCACGATAGTCGGTGTACCCCTGGCACTGCTCGGCAGCTGCCACTTCTTGGACACGCGTCGCATTAATATCGCATACCGCATGTAATGGCTGCTGGTACTGCGTCAAGCCCTTGCGGTAGACATCAGCAATCCCACCAATTCCAATCATTCCGACTCGCATCGTTGCGCCTCCTCTGTGATGTATGCGGAATAGTATTGCAAATGTACGAATGTTCGGACATTTATGCATAAACGAAAAGGCTGGGCGACGCTGCCGCAGCACCGGTATCCGGGCGATATAGCTGATGGGGATGAAACATGGAGCCGATGGTCGGGGTTGAACCGACGACCTGCTGTTTACGAAACAGCTGCTCTGCCACTGAGCTACATCGGCATTTCACCCACATCATAGCACAAGCCACGCAGTAGATGCAAATTACATATTAATTTGCATTTGGATGATGGAAAAGATGCCCGTCAGGTGGGAATTGGGCGACATATCGCCGAAAAACGCCTGCACCACACGCTGTACCGATTCGAGCTCATACTTGGCAATGGTGGTGTTTTTGTAGCGGCGCGCCAAGGCCATGACGCGTGGGATATCACAGCAGGCCGCTGTCATGCGTGTGACCCGTTGCGACACACCGTGCTGCCACGAATTGTAGTATGCAGCGATGGCCGCACCCACCACCAGCCATAGCACCGTAACCACTGGGGATAGCACCCAACTCAAGGCGGCGAGTGCCACTGCGGCAATTCCGACCGATGCAAAGACGATGTATTGGGAGTTTTTGTCGTGGAGCTGTGCACGCAAAGCGTCGTATGTGGCAACAGTGTCGTAGTGTTCGATGAAATATTTCAGATCTTGCGTCTGCTCAAAGGCCTCAGCCATTTCGAGTACTTCGGTGATTTCGTAGTCGGGGAGCATTTTGAGGAGCACGCTAGTATGGTTGTGAATGTAGTTGGTGGCCTCGACCACATACTCTTTGGCATCGAGTGCCGTGAAAAGCTCGTAGCTCACCCGTGAATAGAGCATGCGCCGTGCAATCAGCACCATGGCACCTGCACACAAGCGGGGGCTCCGATCTGCTTTCGACACCAACGCTTCGGCTGTTTGGCGGAAATGAAAAACCTGGTCGCGCACACAGCGCACCGCTTCTTCGATTTCTTTTTCGGATTTTTTGGCATCTTTCAGCGCACGCACATCGAGTGCTGTCCGAATGGAGGCTAATGGTTGCATGGACTGGATGACACTATGCGGATTCATAATCCACCTCGAATTTCGCTACACATGAGACTATATTTGTACTCTACTCGAAATCTTTACGTTTTTATTTGGTATTTTTACCAAATTTATGGCAAACCACTCCACAGAATTCCGTAAAAGACCACGGCGCACCGCAGTTCGTGCATCGGGATAGCGGTCGGAGTGGGTCCGAATCTGATGCGATGCATACTGCGCTGTCACAGAGCGCCATGGATGGCAAGTATGCGGCCACGCACACGACACCAGTGACATGCGCAACCGCCGTGTTGCCACATCCGCATTTACCGGACTTCTCCTACCAGCAGTGCCTCGACCTGGCTTCCGGCAGCCCGTGGCTGCGTCCCTGGCTCGATGACGAGTAGTGCATTCGCCGCTCGCATCGACAACAAGCGACTCGAACCTTGGGGGCCAGTGGTCGTGGCAACAAGCTGGCCGTGGTGCCACGATACGATGGCGCGTTGGTATTCGGGGCGATCGGGGGATGGAGTGATTGCCGTAGCCAGTGTGACCTGCACCTGCGGACGGTGTGGCTGTGGATCACCCTGCAGGCGCCGCAGTGCGGGCCGCACAAAGACTTCGAACGAGACCAGCGAAGAAACCGGGTTGCCGGGGAGCCCGAACATGATGTGCTGCCCAACCGAGGCACACATGGTCGGTTTCCCCGGTTTAAAGGCAATCCGACCAAAATGCACGGTGCCGAGTTCGGCCAGAAGTGGCTTAATGTAGTCACGCGTCCCCATTGAGACGCCACCACTCGTAATGAGCACATCGGCACGAGTCAGTCCTTCGCGGATTTTCATGCGTTGCAACGCTTCGTCGTCACGGGCAATCCCCAGCGAAATACCTTCGCAACCCGCTGCCTGTACTGCCGCCAGCAGGGCATGGCGATTGGCGTCACGCACGCCACCAAAGGGGATGGGTTCGTCGTATTCGTAGACCTCGTCACCCGTGGAGAGCACGGCCACCACCGGGCGACGAAAGACGCTGATGTGTTTGCGCCCCATGCTTGCGAGTAGCCCCACATCCCCAGCAGACAAGATGGCACCAGCGGGAATAACCAGCTCACCATGGCGCATATCACTCGCCACTGGCAACACGCATTCACCGGCACGCACGCTACCGGTGAATGTGAGGACACCAGCAGACTCGTGGGTACGTTCGACCATGATGGCCGCATCGGCACCCATGGGCAGGGGTGCCCCCGTCATGATGCGCATCGCCGTACCCGGTGCTAATACGAGCTGCTGGCCATCGCCAGCAGTCAGCTCGGCCACGACTTGGCGCGGCATCGTGCCATCACAGCTCCGTAGCGCATACCCATCCACCGTGGCTCGTGGCTCCGCAGGGATATCCGCATGGGCGTGGACAGGCTGGGCGAGGATGCGCCCCACCCCATGATGTGTCAAGATTGATTCGCTGCCGAGTGGCGTTGCACTCAGTGCCGCAATTGCGGCTTGGGCATCGGCCACAGACACCATCGGCCACTGCGACTCACGTTGCATTTCTTTCATGGCAGCTCCATCCGCAATAGGATAGCAACAAAACGGAGGTGTCATTGCTGACACCTCCGACTTACCCAATCATGTTACTTTTTGCTGGCAGCGTAGTCTTGGGCGGCCAAATACCACACCACTTCCATGGCCGATTTACACCCTTCGCCGGCAGCCGTGATAGCTTGGCGATAGACGTGGTCTACCACATCGCCGGCAGCAAAGATACCTGGCACATTGGTACGGGTGTGGTGGTCGGTCACGATGTAGCCATTTTCGTCGAGGTCGAGCAATCCCTTGAAGATGGTGGTATTGGGCACATGTCCAATATAGGGAAAGACGCCATCCGTGGCGAGTTCGCTGACTGCACCCGTCTTGAGGTTGCGGATTTTAATCCCCGTGACCCCTGTGTCACCGACGATTTCATCAACCGTGGAATCCCACACAAAGCGCACTTTGGGGTTGCTAAAGGCACGATCCTGGAGTACTTGGTCGGCACGCAACGAGTCACGGCGATGCACGATGACCAATTCGCTCACGTAGCGCGTCAGGAATAATCCCTCGTCGAGGGCGCTATTGCCACCACCCACCACCACTACGCGCTTTTCGCGGAAGAAGAAGCCGTCACACGTGGCACAGTACGACACACCGCGGTTGGCGAGTTTGTCTTCGCCGGGTACGCCCAACTTGCGTGGCGAGGCCCCTGTCGAGACGATGATGGTGTCTGCGGTAATCTGGTCGCCGTCGTCGGTGTGCAACACGAATGGACGTGACGAAGCATCAATGGCGGTGATGAGGGTATCTCTGAACTGCGCCCCAAAGCGCATGGCTTGTTTTTCCATGTTGTCGGCGAGTTCGTAGCCACCAATCCCATCCACGAATCCAGGATAGTTTTCAACTTCACTGGTAGTTGCGATCAAGCCACCTGGCTGCAAGCCGCGGATGACGAGTGGCTCAAGGCTGGCACGCGCCGCATAGAGTGCCGCCGTGAGCCCGGCTGGTCCAGACCCAATAATTGCCACACGTGTATGCATGATTTGCTCGATTCTAGTGCATTAAATGCACCATAACACTGTGATTTCACACTGCAGTCATTGTAGCATAGACGTTTCGACCAGAGTATGAGTTTTTTCTGAGACGCATACGTACCTTTTCGCACACACAAAACGGTAGCACAGCAGGTCGCTGTATGGAGGGAGGTCGATGAAATGTTGCATATTTTGGTCTGGCTCAGTATCGTCATCAACGAAGTCGTACCAGCACCAAGTAGTGGTGCAGAATGGGTGGAACTCTACAACGCCAGTGATACGACCGTAGACGTGAGTGGCTGGCGTATTGACGATGATACCCCGGGTGGCACCACGACGACAGTGGCCGCAGGGACAAGCATCGCCCCCAATCAGGTGCTCGCCATTCCCCTCACAAGTGCCATCCTCAACAACACCGGTGATGCAGTGGTGCTCTTGGATGCACTGGGCAATCAGATTGACCGTATCGATTTCGGTGCGTTAAAAGCCGGTGAAAGCATGGCGCGGATACCCGATGGGGGCCCGACCATCATCAAAGTTTCCGCCTCGATTGGACAACTGAACGTGAGTGCATCCGTCACACCCACACCGAGTAGCACATCAACGGCAATGGTGGCAACTATGCAGTACGCCACAGCGACTGTTGACGCTGCGGTCACCGTATCCACAGCCACGCCACCCGTAGACACACCGACAGGTGTACCATCCACCGCAACGGAATCGCCACAACCGGAGACGCATACGGCGACCACGGCTCTACCTCGTGCAACGCACAGTGCGAGCCCGACAGTGACTGCGACTAGTACCAGCACAACCCCGAGCCGCACAGCAAGCACAACACGCACGCCTAGTAGCACCAAGACGCCGAGTATGACACGCACAATGAGCATGACGCGGACACCCAGCCTGAGCAAAACACCCAGCCTGACAACCACGACCAGCCCCAGCAAAACACCCAGCCTGACAACCACGACCAGCCCCAGTAAAACACCCAGCACCACGCCGACACCGCGACGCACACCCAGCACACCGCCACAAACACCGCACGATGCGGTGATCATACCTGCACAGGTCACACTCGCTTTGCGCCTTGACGCCACACGTCGTCCCGTGCTGGACGTCTGTGTGCCAGCACCGGCGACACTTGGCGGCTGGTCCATCAACGCCGAGCCACCCTTTGCTCCGGATACACCACGCTGTCAGCGCATCCCCGTGGATGCGCATCAACTTCACGTGCACCTCTACAATCCCCATGGCGTGCACATGGCCACACTCGACATACATGCTGCCTGGTGCCAACTCGACTTGAGTGTCTGCAAACCGACACCGAGTCCAATCCCCGCCAATACGCCACAGCTCGCCGCATGGCGCCCCCCCAGCGTCGTACCTACCACCCCACCCCGCACGCCGGCACGGCCACGGCCACGCATCCCTGCCCCACCTGCACCCGCACCGTGGCCGTGGCACGGGATTGTAGGTGGGGTGTGCGTGAGTATGGGGCTGTGGATGTGGTATCGAGTTGCTCAGCAACGGCGAAGCGTGCTATACTGTGGCGCAGGTGATGATGCGGAGAGTAGCATCAACGGCGTGTCCAGCGAGTCGGGGAGCGTGTGAGCCCGACCATGACCAGGTGTGAACGGCACCGCGGAGCCGACAACCAACACGATACAAAGAGGGATTGTGCCCTATATGCCCTGGGCCCACATGGGAGAGCATGTCTATGCCAGCAGCATCACTCGAACAGCTCGCATCACTGTGCAAACGCCGTGGCTTCATCTTCCCCAGTTCAGACATCTACGGCGGTCTGCAGGGGGTCTTCGACTACGGCCCGTTGGGGGTCGAGCTCAAAAACAACATCATCAATTCGTGGTGGCGCACCAACGTCTATGCCCGTGACGACATGGAAGGGCTTGACGCGGCGATTCTGATGAACAAGTTGGTGTGGAAATACTCCGGCCACGAAGAAACCTTCAACGACCCGCTGGTTGACTGCCGCCAGTGCAAAGGGCGCTGGCGTGCCGACCACATCAAAGGTAAATGCCCGAGCTGTGGATCGAGTGATTTGACCGAGCCACGACCCTTCAACATGATGTTCAAAACGGCCGTCGGCCCTGTTGCTGATAGTGACGCCTTCGCCTATCTGCGCCCCGAGACCGCCCAGGGTATTTTTGCCAACTTCGGCAACGTGCTCTCAACTACGAGCCGCAAGTTGCCCTTCGGGATTGCACAGGTGGGCAAAGCCTTTCGCAACGAAATCAACCCACGCAACTTCCTGTTCCGCGTACGCGAATTCGAACAAATGGAAATCGAGTTCTTTGTGATGCCCGGCACCGACGAAGCCTGGCACGAACGCTGGCTCGAAGACCGCTTGAGCTGGTGGGAATCCATCGGTGTGCCCCGTAGCCGCATCCAGATTTACGACGTGCCCAAAGCGGATTTGGCACACTACTCGAAGCGCACCTTTGACTTGATGTACGACTATCCGACGCTGGGCTACGAAGAAATCGAGGGCATCGCCAGCCGTAGCGACTACGACCTCGGCTCGCATTCCCGTGACCAAGAACATCTGGGACTAGCCGCCACCGTTTCTGCCAACCGCGATAGTGTGGCCAAACTGACCTACTACGATCAGGCCAACAACCGCCACGTGGTGCCCTTTGTGATTGAGCCGTCGGCGGGTGTGGGACGCTGCTTTTTGGCGGTGTTGTCCGAAGCCTACGACGAGCAGATGGTCAAAGAGCCCAGCGCCGACAAAGTGGAGGCGGTGCAGGCAGCCCTCGACACCTTCCGCAAATCGGTTAGTCGCAACGAAAAAATGAGTGGCGAGCAACGTGATGCGATTATGGCACAGGCTGACGCAGTGGGGAGCGATCTGGCACGCCGCTTGCCCGAAATCGAGCAGGTGCTGAGCATGCCGGGGGCCGAGAGCATTGAGGTAGGCAAAAAACTGCGCGGCGTGGCGCAACCCGTGGTGGACGAGTTCTACCGCACCGTGTTGCACCTCAAGCCACAGTTGGCACCCAACAAAGTGGCCGTCTTTCCGCTCAAGCGCAACAACGACGACCTGGTCAACATGGCCAAGGGCATCCGCAGTAACTTGCAGCTCAACGCCAATATGCGCACCGTCTATGACGATACCGGCGCCATCGGCAAGCTCTATCGCCGCCAAGACGAGATTGGTACGCCCTTCTGTGTGACCGTTGACTTCCAATCGCTCGAGGATCAGACGGTCACCGTGCGTGACCGCGACAGCATGCAACAAGAGCGCATATTGGCCAGTGAGCTTGAGCAATACGTGCGTGAAAAGTCGCGCTAATGTGTTACCCCCACAGCGGCAGAGGTGCCGCTGTGGGGGCATGGAGAATGCACCATGGATACTCTCATCACCTGTCCACACTGTCACCATACGAGTGCTACAACCATTCCTACGGGCGTATGAGTGATGCGCTGGCACTGCCCACATTGTGCGCAGTGGCTGACGCCCCGTGCGGGCGATTGTTGCGTCTTTTGTTCGTATGCCACACACGATTGTGACGGGCAACTGATCACACGGAAGGAATGACCCCATGCCACGCACCACATTCATCACGTGTCCACATTGTCACCACAGTACCGAAGAAACCATGCAGATGACGGCCATCGAACTGCGTATCCGCTGTCAGGCATGTGGTCAACACATCACGGCACCAGACGAGTGTCATTGTGTGTGGTGTGCCTATGCAGATACCCCCTGCCCTATCGTACAAAATACAGCAAGTTGTAATCCATATATCGTGACTGAAAAAGTAAATATAGTACAATAGGCCTATCATGCACTGGTACATTTGCACGTCGCCTTGACGGCATCGTCAGCTGTGATGCGCCTATGTGTAACCCGTGGCCGTGTGTAGATGCACGATGATACACACAATGTATCAGACGAAAGGCTTTTTACTATGACGCCATCCTCGCCATTCGTACACATGCTCCAGTCGTTTTATGCCCAGCTTGCACAGTGGTTTCGTGACAGCGTACATCACTTTTTCGGTGATGAACAAGATACCGTGATCATTCCCGAACAGCCTGATTCGTTCAACATTCCCCACCTCTTTAGCGTGATTGTGGGGGTATGTGCAGTGATTGTCTACCCGCTCGCAGTCTTTCGCACCAAAATGAACGAAGCCGGTGATCGCTTTTTGGTGATGGCGATTATCTGTGCTGCATTTTTGACCTTCGGGTTGTTGCAGCTTTTTCCACAGCTCTACGAACGTATTCGTCGCCATCGTGGTGCCAAAATCATACTGTTGTGCATGGTAGGTGTTTATCTGGGTATCGGCTTCCGCGAAGATGATTTTTACACCGATTTCATCGGCTTGGGTACGCAAATTTTGCTCATCCTGCTCGGGCTCGCACTTGTGATAAGCATATTACGCACCACAATCGCCCAGCGGCTCATCACGCCACTCGCATTGGTACTAAGTGTCTTTGTACTCTATATGGGCATGATTGCGGTGCTCATCAATGTCAGTTTGACAGATAACTTTTATATCATCAACGACATGTTGCAGCCACTAACCAATCTCAAATCGTATACCGACTACGTGCCTGGTTATGTGCATCTCTATCAATACTTTGCAGTGGCACTCGATTGGGCAGGAATAACCGCATATCCACAGCTCACCATGTACATCATCTACTTCTTTTTGGAGTGTATGTGCATTGCGGCCATTGCGTTGGCCATCCACTTCACGCACCGCTACATGGCGCAGCCATCCCTCTGGGTTGCAATTATCTTCACCGCACCACTCTTTTTCATTGCCACCCGTCCGTTTTGGAATTTTGAGCGTATCTACTACACGTTGCACCTCTTTTTCTACTCCATCGTGCCCGTACGCATGTTCACCGTATTCAGTGTGGGGGCACTCTGTTTATGGTTTTTATCACGTGCCTATACCAATCAACGTGCGTTCATCATTTATGGGGTGTTGTGTGGTATTGTGGCAAGCATTGGCGTATTCCAATCCAACGATTTCGGTTTGTTTGCCTTCCTCGCCTTCGGTGCAGCCATCGTCTTTCAACCATTGCATGCCTGGAAAGAGCGCCTGACGCTGGCAGGCATTTACACGGGGAGTGGGCTCGTCTGGTTTGTCATCCTGTGGCTAATCAACACGGACATCGCCACCATGAATCCCGACTACATCTATATTTGGATTCGTAAATCGGTGGCCGGACACGGCAGCTTCCTCATCGAGTTTCCCGGCAACGGCCTGATGATTATCACGGCTATTATCGCCATGTGGCTGTGTGTTGCCAAACTCTACTTGGTACTCGCCAAACATGCCCACACATATGCGCAGGATGCCGTGCTGAGCAATCATTTTGCTGCTCTGGTCTATGTTGCCACTGTGGCAGTGTTTGGCATGTCGTACTACATCAACCATTCGGTGATATCGTTCCAAGGGTCGTCCATGTATATCGGGTTGGGTATCGGCATGTTTTTGTTGTATCAGCTCATCACGCGCATCGCTGGGCAACACACCATTGCACGTACCCTCAGCTACGCCAACATTGCGCCAACCATGTTTGTGCTGTTGCCGTTGGTGCTGGCACTGGCACACACGCCCATGTCGTACCGGCTCAATCAGAACGAGATGGCCATCAAGAAAATGTTCCAACGTGACCCGAACGCCATGATGGATACCGCAGAATACAACGAGTTACGCGTGGCACAGGTCGAAGGCATCAATGCGCAACTGCAACCGTTGCAGTTGCCAGTAGCCTTTGTGGGGTCGTTTGCAAACATTGTCGAGCTCTACACGGATGTGCCATCAGCGAGTATTTTGATTCATCCGTCGGGGGTTGAAGTAGGCGAAGCGGTGCGCAACATGTACTGCGATCACATGAACAGTGCGCCCTATGACGTGTTTATTTCAGACCAAGGCTACCCATGCATGTCCATGCAAGTCCTCACTGCAGAACCACTAGGGGCATTTTTCTATGTACGGCATGACTTCCGCACTACCCACCCCACCCAGTGGCAACAACTGCGCGACATTGCAAAGGTGTGCCCGATTGACTACACCACGGGTGAAGTCCGCTGTCCCACGCCGTAGCCCTCACACATGTGCGCTAGGGTCGTACAGTGGTTGTCTGTGACGTAGCGTCACGGGCAACCACTGTTTTCGTTGCGGTAGAGTGCCCCATTGCGCACGGGCATGAGCCGCGTTAGTGTCATTGTTTCATTGAGCGTTGCATGTTGGTCGTCAACCAAAACGAGGTACTTGGCATGCAGGGTATCGGGGGGCACACCGGTCAAGACGGTCAACCCGAACCCGGGGGGAATATCGAGCAACACCTCGTTCATCCCACCCACATAGTCAATCGAGACCTCCACGGTATTGCACCAGCTAGGGTGTTGCGCCTCATAGATGAGATGGTGCGACAACGGCGGAATCGTGCGGGTGGTAGTAAACCGTGGCGCATGCACCGATTGGTAGTGTTGCCAGGCGGATGGCAGGGTGAGTATACTCCAAGCACACACGGCATAGAAAAGAAGCCATTGCTGGCGCAGAATCAAGAGCATCACACTAAACAACAGGTGGGCACCCACCACTCGAAAATCACGACCATCAATGAATTCATACAAGAGCAACATGGCCACATACATCCCCACAATGTTGATGAGGTGGAGCAGCCATTCATTGGTAGCGATCATGGGGCGTGATGAGGTGTTATTGCCAAATGTCCAACTAATGGTCACACCCATCACCAAGAGTACGGCCAAGACCCGTTGCATGGTAAAGACGACACGCGTAGGCCGCATGATGGCGCCCAGGTTGTAGAGGGTGTATTCCCACATGCGCCCAAAGAGATCTGACACGCCGGTGAGATCGGCGTAGTAGCCACTCCGCAACGTGGGATAGGGGGCAGCAGTAGCTCCCATCAGGAGCGTCATGGCAAGCATCACGCCCCCTGCGATAAGCATGCGGGCACCACGCAGATGCCAGGCCATACCGGGCGTATACAACACAAAGGCGGGAATCAACAGGATACCCCACGTAGGACGCAACAACATGGCCAGCATGATGCCCAAGATGACCCAGACACGCACTGCACCGTCACCGGCCAGCAAGCGCGCAAACCCGGCAGCAAGCACCATAGCAATCCCCGCATGCAGGATTTCTTGCATGGAGGCCGGCATCATGGTTATCACAAAAGGAAAGAGGCAGAGGATAGTGAGACTCGCCACCGCTTCACGCCACGACCAACGGGCGATGAATGCGGCGGCAACACCACACACGGCAAAAATCACCGTATTGGTGACCACAATGCGATCAAATCGGGATGCATCAACGATGCCATACAGCATTGCCACAAAGACGCCATGGGAGCCATAATGGGACCAAGAAAGAGGAGCGATACGTTCGTTGAGCGAAAAATAGCCCGCACCGAGTTTGGCTGCATACCACGCCCGCCCCTGGAGCCAATATGCCACTTCATCGCTGTAGATTGGCTTCAATTCGACGTAGCTACCGCCGATGGCGCGCAATAAGAGTTCGCCAAGCAAAATGGGCATCGCTGCAACAACCATGCCCCACAACAGCGTATGCCGTTGTGGGATACGGTGCCACACCTGCGTGATCCGTGTTATCACATCACGCAGGATTATCGAGCGACGCCAAAAATCATGCACTCAAGCGCTCCAACTCATCGAGCAAGGTATCGAAGCGATCCATGGCAGCCTGTACCGGTGCGGGTGATGCCATATCAACGCCCGCCCCACGCAACAAATCAATGGAGGACTTGGACGAACCACCACGCAAAAAACCGAGGTAGTTATTGACCGCAGTAGCATCACCCTTTTGCACTTGTTCGGCGAGTGCGAGTGCTGCAGAAATACCCGTCGCATACTGGTAGACGTAGAAGTTGTAGTAGAAATGGGGGATGCGCGACCACTCGAGGCCGATTTCGTCGTCGAGGGTGACTGCTGGACCGTGGTAGCGCTTGACCATCTCGTAGTAGCGCTCTGTGAGCCCATCGGTGGTCAGCGGCTCGTCCTGTTCGGAGCGCGTATGCATGTCCAACTCGAATTCTGCGAACATGGTCTGACGAATGAGCGTGGTACGCACGTCTTCGAGTTGCTGCACGACCAAATGGCGACGCAGAGCAGCATCGTCACGGGTTTGGAGCAGATGCGAAATCAAGAGGGATTCATTGAGTGTTGACGCCACTTCTGCCACAAAAATGGTGTAATCACCGTAATGGTAAGGTTGCGTTTTGCGCGTAAAGAAGGAGTGCATCGAATGCCCCAACTCGTGCGCCAACGTGAAGACGTCGTCGAGACGGTTCTGGTAGTTGAGCAGGATGTATGGTGCCGTCGTATATGAGCCCGTGCTGTAGGCGCCACTGCGCTTGCCCTTGTTTTCGTAAACATCAATCCAGCGTGATTCGTAGCAGGTGCTCAGTGCCGTCTGGTATTCGTCACCGAGGGGACGAAGCGCGGCCTGCACCATGCGATACCCTTCGTGATAATCAACGCTGATGTCTGCACCACTGTGAATGGGCGTGTACAAATCGTAAATGTGCAACGTGTCCAGCTGCATTAGTTTTTTGCGCAACGCCATGTAGCGGTGCAACTTGGGCAAATTGGCCTGTACCGTTTTGACCAGGTTGTGATAGACTGCCACCGGGATGTCGTTGGGCGCAAGCGCCGCCTCGACCGCACTGTTGTAGCCACGGATACGGGCATTGATGACATTGGCACGCACCCCGTTGGAGAGCGTCATCGCCAGTGTGTTGCGGTGCGATTTAAATGATTTGTAAAAGGTGTGGAACGTATCTTTGCGCACACGGCGATCGCTACTCTCCAGGTACTTGCCGTAGCGCCCATGTGACAAGGCCACATCGTTGCCCGTTTCGTCCTTGATGGTACCGAATTCGAGGTCAGTGTTGTTGAGTACACCAAAAATGTTGTAGGGTGCACCCGCCATTTCACCCGTCTGTGCCAGCACCGCTTCGACTTCGGCAGAACGTGTATGCGCACGGTTGCGCAATAGCACGTCGAGGTAGTATGCGTAGGCGGCAAGACCAGCATGTGAGTGCATCCAACCGCGCAATGTGGCTTCGTCAATGGTGAGCACTTCGGGCTCAATGAAAGCGATTGCTGCTTGCGCTTTGGCAACCATGGCTTGCGCCTGCGCATTCAGCCCCTGCCCATCGGTATCACCCGAATCAGAGTCATAGCGGCAGTGCGCATAGATGTAGAGCTGGTGGGCGGTCTGCATGAGTGCTTCACGCGCCTTGAAGGCGGCTACCACACTATCCGCATGCTGAGCCACTTTGCCCTGATGGAGCGCAATGGCTGCAATCAATTCATCAACCGTGCCAAGCTCGCGTTTCCACGCATCGTCGCTGGCATACATCAACGTCAAATCCCACGTGTCTGTAGTTTTGATTTCGCCACGTGTTGGCACCTGTTGGGCAGTCATGCAACATCCCTTTCCACAATGAACATACATGGATTATACGACGAATTACGGCGTGGTTGCGGCCACCACACGTGCGTCGTCGAGCCGCACCATTAGGCGCCGCACTTGTCCAGCGCGCATGCCTTGTTGCATACGAAAGTCGTACGCATCAGGCACGAATTCCGGGCCCTGCAAGGTAATCACGATGTCACTTCCAGCGGGCAGAATCGGTAAATCGAACACTTCGTCACGGATGCGGGCATCGTTGGCCGACATGGTGCCTAGCCGCTGGTTGCCCAGCCATACTACAATCGTACCCGATGGGGGCACATCTGTGGGCCATGCACGCCCATCCACGCGTAGTACGATGCGTTGCACAAACCCGGATGCCGCCTGCGGGAAGCGGAGTTGGGTGTCGGTACGACACCAGCGGAAGGTGGCATCGAGGGCGGCATCACCCTCGCCCAGATAACACCCGCGGATATAGCCCATATCGCTGTCACCACCCACGTCAATGCGCATCGTCGCAGGTGGATTGAGCCATAACCACGCCCATTCGAGTGGATTCTGCTGATCGATGTCAAACTGGCCGAACATGGTCTTGGCCGCCACCATATCACCCCGATGCCGGGCAATATCGGCACGGATGAGCTGTGGTTCGATATCGGTACTTGGCGGTAGTGCATCGGTGGCGTTGGCCATGAATCCGCGCCAGTACCACTGCAATGCATCCGCCACAGCCTCCTCGCGTGGTGGTAATGGGCGTGGAATGGGCATCAGCCATGGATTAATGTGGAGCATCTGCCCAAAGGCATTGCTGTGTTGCTGCATCACCACACCGCGTTGTGCCAAATCAACACAAAAGATGACTGATGGTGAACCACCAAAAAACGACGGTGTGAGGCGTGGTGCAAGGGCTGGCCATGGCGTCGCCGCCAGTGACCACACCACCGTAGCAGCAGCAATCACAATACCGGGTACGGGATGCAGTAATTCGCGCCAACGCCCCGCAATACAGAAGACCCAAGTGGCGGCGGCGGTGATACTCATCAGAGGCAACACGATGATGCGGAAACGGGTGATGCTAAAGAGCACAACCGCTAACAGGATGGGCACACCAAACCAGAGCAAAAACAACTCGTGCTGACTACGCGTGGCACCATCACGACGGAGTACCCACAACCCGACCAATGCGGGAAAGAGCACCACGATGTACCATACATCGTCAAACCAGAAGACGGCAGTCAGATAACTGGCTGAAACGCTCCCAGTGGTGAATCCTTTGGTGAATCGTTCGGCACTCGCATAATGAATCTGCCAGAAATCAATGAACTCTGCGGGAATACGTGTCACGAAGGCGCTGGGGTTGGTGCGTATCACACACCACGCCTCAGCAAGCATGGCATTTTGGCGTGCCACTGGTGTTGCGCGCGCACCTGGATGTGGCGCACAACTCTGTGCCGGCAGTGGCGCGTGCGGATCAAGCAGGGCAGTCGTATACTGCTCGAGGCGCGTCCCACTCGAATCAGGGTATACGGTGGCATTTGCGGTGAGCAGCACGTTGTAGGATCCCGTAGTATCGAGCACCAGTGTGCCACCAAATGTGCGCGAGGCATACCAGCTCCAGGGCATGATGGTAATCACAAAAAAGAGCACCATTACCACTGCGGCTTGCAGGCGTTTCCACAGATAACTCGCAGGAAGCCAGCTCCCACCCACACACATCCACAGCACGAGGCAGGGTACGAATACCAGCATCATGCTCCGTGTCAGCGTGGCCAAAGCCAGCAACACACCGAGCACACTTGCCCGCCATAGACTAGGGATGGCGATTTGGAAACCGAGTGCCACCCACAAAATGGTCAGAAAAAGCGTGAGAAAGAGTGTTTCCGAGAGCAAGGTGACCGTCATGGTGGCCAACGGCAAACAGAGTGCAGTCAAAACACATGCAATATCTGCCACTGTGGGCTGAAGTGGCCAGAGGCGCATGGCAATTCCACGCACCAAGATGATGTGTGTCAACGACAACAGGATTTGTGAGGCAAACACCCAGTAGGGGGTGCCCCCCATGCGGAGATGTGCGGCCACAAATACGGGATAGAGCGGTACTCGTGTCCACAGATAATCGAGATACCACGCAAAACCACGCCCATAGCTGAGCCACGTTGCAGCCGCAAAGTATTCACCTTCGTCGGAAATCCATGTGGTACGCGGTACTACGACCCACACAAAGACCCGGAACAGGATGGCAATACCCAAGCTCAGCCACAACCAGCGACGCTGGAGGATGGCAATCATACGCACTCCTTCACACGGTGGCGCAATCGGGCACTCCACTTATAATACTATAGGGGATAACATGCAACGAGATACGCCATGTCACAGTTGTTGGTACTCACACAGATTAGTCACCGCTACGGACAGACGGCGGCACTCACCGAGTGTACACTCGCCCTTGCAAATGCTGAGCGTGTCGCATTAATTGGACCATCAGGATGCGGTAAAAGCACGCTGCTACGCATTATTGCAGGGCTCGAAACAGGGCATCAAGGTCGCATCACTTATCACGGCTCCGATATCACCCAACTCCCTGCACATCGCCGCCACATTGGCCTGATGTTCCAAGAGCATGCACTGTTTCCCCACCTCACGGTCACCCAAAACATTGCCTATGGTATCCACCATCTCCCCACGGCTCAACAACACGCACGCATCAACGAGCTCCTCACCCTCATCGGCTTACCCCATCTCGCAGCACGCTACCCTGCCACATTGTCTGGTGGTGAACGACAACGGGTCGCATTGGCACGGAGTCTGGCGCCTAGCCCTCGGCTCCTGTTGCTCGATGAACCCTTTGCGTCGCTTGACCGCTCGGTGCGCGACCACCTGCTTGCCGAAGTGCCCGCACTGCTGGCTCGTGAGCAAGTGGCGACCATCTACGTGACACACGATGCCAACGAGGCGTGTCAGATTGCCAATCGCGTGATTGTGATGCGTGCAGGGCAGATTGTGCGTGATGCAGACCCTGCCACCCTTTACCAGCAACCGCAAAGTGAATTCGTGGCACAACTGCTGGGTATCCGCTACAGCGTGCCCTACACGCGCAACAACGATGGGAGTATGCACACCGCCTTTGGTGATATCCCCATGCCTACCACGAACCCTGCGGGACGGCTGATTATTCCACCGGATGCCGGTCTTCACAGCGACAACACCCACACCGTAGCGCTAACAGGCATGGTCGTAAGTCACTACTACCGGGCTCCATGGGTGCGGGTTACCGTGGGTGCAGTGGCAGGGGGTGCACAATTCGAGTATGATATGCCTCAAGCACACGTACCTGACATCGGCAGTCAGATGACGATTACCGTCAGGCTCGATCGCCTGAGTATCGTCGCACACATCTAAAAAGGAGGCACGCATGCGCGTCGGTCTTGTCCAAATCAATACTCAAGAGAATCGCCAGCACAACGTGGCACGTGCCATCGAGCTCATCGGCCAGGCCGTGGCCCAGGGTGCCGAGCTCGTGGCGCTCCCCGAATGTGTCACCTTTCTCGGACGGCGAGAACATCATGCGGCCAACGCTGAAGCGATTGATGGCGAGACAGCCCAGGCCTTTGCGGCCACCGCCAAACGGCACGGGATTTGGCTTCATGGTGGCTCAATCATCGAGAAATCTGGCCACGGCAAAGACTACAACACCACCCTGGTATTCAATCCACAGGGAGAGCGTGTCGCCGTGTATCGCAAAATCCATCTCTTTGACGTAGACATTGCCCCGGGAAGCTACCGTGAATCAGACACCTACTTGCCCGGTGAACAGATTGTGACCACCGACATCAACGGAGTCACCCTCGGGCTGACCATCTGCTACGACATGCGCTTCCCCGAACTGTACCGCTGTCTGGCATTGGCTGGTGCCAAAGTCATCGCCGTACCAGCCGCCTTTACTGCATTCACCGGCAAAGATCACTGGGAGCCGTTGTTGCGCGCCCGCGCCATTGAAAACCAATGCTACATCATCGCACCCGCTCAGTGGGGCGAGCACCCCGTGGGGCGGCAGTGCTATGGCCGTAGCATCATCATCAACCCGTGGGGCACGGTCATTGCACAGGCTCCCGATGGTGAGGGCGTCGTAGTAGCGCATCTCGACATGGCCGAGCTCGACCGTATCCGCAAAAGTGTGCCATCACTCGCCAATCGTCGGCCACACGTCTACTCATAACTCCAATCCTCGCCGTGGCGCATCTGCCACGGCGAGGGTCTTTTTTTAGCGCAACTGCAAAACGATTTTGCCCGACCCCATCTGATTTTGATAGGCACGAATCCCAGCCGCCGCCGTGTCCAAAGTGTATGTGGCAATCACCTCGGTGGTCATGGCCGCATAAAGCGACGTCTGAATATCTCGCATGGCACGCAGTACCTGCACAATCCCACGACGACGAATCCACTCCGTCAGCCAGAATCCTTCGACGACTTTGTTGCCAAACAAGAGCGTGCCCACATCGACCTGCACGGGTGTCAGTGACAGTGCACCGTAGACCAACACCCGTGCACCCGCAGGCATCGCTTTGAGCATTGTTCCGGTCAAATCTCCGGCAACTGCATCGAAGCCGATTCCCGCACGGTGGCGCGTGCATGCCTGAGCAAGCTGTGCAGCAAAATCTTCGTCACTACTGACCAAAACCTCTGTTGCCCCCAAGCCACGCAGATCGGCCACATATGCGGCATTGCGCACAATGGCAATGCTGGCGAGTCCACGCATGGCAGCAGTGCGGATGAGCATGCGCCCGAGTGCGCTATTGGCCGCATTAAAGACGACGGCAGGCTGACGAGCGCGCAATGCCTCGTCAATCAACGCCCAGGCGGTGAGTGGGTTGACCAGCAACATGGCACCCTGGGTATCGCTTATCTGGCGCCGGAGCGGAAAGACGTTGGTGGCGCTCGCAATCGTGTATTGGGCCCATGTACCAAAGTTGCCTTGGGTGGCCAGTGCCACACGCCGTCCAACCAAGAACTGCCCTAGCCCCGCCCCCGCTGCAACCACGGTGCCACACCCTTCAAACCCAGGAGTGGTTGGTGGCTCCCGGCGCACGCCGTAGCGCCCACGCAAGAACATCAAATCGGACGGGTTAACAGCAGCCGTGTGCATGTTGATGAGCACCTGTCCTGCACGGGGCGTCGGCACAGGAATATCACGGACATGCAATCCCTCGGGTCCATCAAATGATTCGAGTTGCAGTGCACGCATTGTGTGTGGAAGCGACATGTGTTGCGAGTTCCTTTCATATCAACAGACGAATGAGACACCCCCTGCTGTGGGCGCCTGATTACACCCGTGCAAAAAACGCCATCGCTCCATCCGCATATGCGTCTGGGCATTCATCCTGGACGGCCATCCCTGCATCGAAGAGTTGCACGTCGGCCTGTGGCGCCACTGCGCGAAAGCGAGCCAGTCGCGCGACTGGTGTCGTCGAAGCCTGGCGCCCCCACACCACTTGGAGCGGTTGGGTCAGCCGTGGCAACACGTCACGCAAATCGCAGTTGAGCAGGCCCGTCACAAAGCAGATGGGGGCCCAACGCGCCCCTGGGCGATGTGCCACACGGTAGTACATGTCGCGCATGGGCGCATCACAACGACTCGCATCGGCGTAGGTCATCTGGCCGAGAAAATAATCAATGCTCACACGACTCACCAGCCCGGCAAAAATCGCAGCCCCCACAGGGCCAGCCAACAGCCGGTAGGCCGAATTCGGCTGGTTGGGCACGACCAGATCTTCGAGGCCCGTCGGGCAAATCACACTCACGGCACGTATGGCGTCGGGGGCCTGGTGGGCAGCCGCAAGCGCATACGCCGAGCTCAACGATACGGCGATAACCCGTGCATCACCACCGAGTGCACGCGCCACATCCACGATGAGGTCACGATACAGCTCGGCCGTATAGATCATCTGTGGGCGATCCGAGTCACCAAATCCCAACAGATCCACGGCTACCACACGGTAGTGAGCCGCAAATCGCGCAAATGGAGCACGCATCTCGTGTGCGGATGCGGCCGCATTGATGCTATGCACGAGCACCATGAGTGGTCCCGCTCCGGCTTCATGCAGGGCAATGCGATGTCCACGCCACATCAGCATCCGTGGAGTTACTCCCAACAACGCAAGTGGTGTTGTCATCTTTTCCTCGTAGCACTCGGTATACCGCGATTATCCCTCATACCATACTACGCAGATGAGACGTGCTTGGTTTGTCATGGCATACCGCAACGACATCTACGGTGGTGGTGCTGCATCAAGCTGTTGCTGGAGCCAGGCAATTCCCGCCTCGGGTGTCGCAAACAAGCCATCTAGTTGTGCTTCGTACGCCTTGTGCAACCACATGCCTACTTGTGGCCCTTGCGGAATACCACACGCCAGCACATCCTGACCACGCACCAGCGCAGGTGGTTTTGCATCCGTGATGCCGAGTTTCTGCGCCATCACAAGGACTGCATCTGCGTCGTGCTGCGCAGGGAGTGGTGGGCGCCCCGCCCCATCGGCGGCTACCAACCAGCCCCACAACTCGATGGTTGCGGGATCGAGGCGCTGTGCCAGGCGTCGCACAGCGCGGTCAGATGGCGTATGCCCTAGACGCACCATGTGCTCACCCACCAACGGCACCACCAAGGTGTGGATCCGCGCTGGCGCATGTATCATCGTGAGGAACTGCTGCGCAAGGGGCATCCCTGCCTGGGCATGCCCGGGGCTTACAATGTGGCCATCCTTGCGCACAGTGGTGGCCGGTTTGCCCAAATCGTGACACAATGCGGCCAGCATGATAACCAGCCGCTCATCCGTGTCTGTGGTTTGGCCGAGCCGCACCACCGCATCACACACGTGATTGGTGTGCACCCACACATCACCCTCGGGATGATGCTCGGGATTCTGAGGGCAACCAACGAGATCGGCGAGCATCGGATACTGCGGCAACCACCCTGTGGTAGCCAAGACGGCCAAACCGGCACTGGGCATACGGCTACGTGTGGCCCACAAATACCATTCCCCCCACACCCGTTCCCGCGTCAACGAAGGCGCAACGTGGACGACGGCACGGGCAGCAACCGCAGTATCGGGGGCTACCTGCAAATCGTACATGCCCGCAAAGCGCATCATGCGCAATACGCGCAATGGGTCATCGGCAAAGGCGTTGCCAATATGGCGAATCACCCCCGCCTGCAAATCGGCGAGTCCATTATAGGGGTCATGGAATTGCCCCGTACTATCTACGGCGAGTGCATTCATGGTAAAGTCGCGCGTCGCAGTGGCCATGTGTAGGTCGTGGAATGGCGTAACACTGATGTCAAACCACTGGTGATTGATGCGAATACGAATCAGCGCTTTGTCACTGTCAATCAAGAGCGCCTGGGGAAAAAACGGCACCAGCTGCGCCCATACGTCCGCAGTGTGGTGTGCGATGACTTCGATGTCAATGTCGAGCGCCGGTTCACCAGCCACCACATCACGTACCGCCCCACCGACAATGCGCCATGGGAGTTGCTGTGCATCCAAGACCTGCGTGACCACGTGCGCATGGGCAAGGAGCGCATCAATGTCGGTTGGTTGGGGGACTTGGTAGTGCAACTTCATCTCAAAAAATCCTTACCACAATCGGCACATTTTCATAACCATAATTTCTTGTCATACGTTCATTGTACGCATGATTACCGAACGTGCAAAACTGATACCGTCCACATCCATCCGAGAAACAGTTTCCGGACACGATGCAGGTCACGTATAATAATATTGGTGAGTAGTATACCGAGAGGATGAAATCACATGAGCACTGGTATTACCATGTACAGCACCACGTGGTGCCCTGATTGCCGCTTGGCCAAGCGTGTCCTTGGCGAAGAAAACATCGCCTACACCGAAATTGATATCGAAAAAGATGACGCGGCCCGCGATATCGTGGTCAAGCTCAACAACGGCAACCAGGTCGTGCCCACCATCGTCTTCCCCGATGGTTCCATGTTGGCTGAGCCATCTGCGGCAGAGCTCAAAGCAAAAATCGCCAGCATGCGCTAGCGATTGCGACCACCCACTGCGGCGTAGGGGGCATCCCCTACGCCGCAGTGGTGTGTTTAGAGTGCTGACACGACTTCAATAATTTGTTCGTGCCCGGGCCCCACCGACACCATCGAGACAGTGGCGCCACACACCTCAGCCAAGCGGCGCACGTAGGCCTGTGCATTGGCGGGTAATTCTTCCCAGCGCCGTGCCGTATGTGTTGGAGCCAGCCAGCCAGGCATGGTTTCGTAGATGGGCAATACACGGGCATAGTCCTCGATTTGGCTGGGTGGTGCATCAATGACGCGACCGTCGAGCGTATAGCCCACACAAATGGCAATTTCGGCAACTTCGTCGAGCACATCAAGTTTGGTGATAGTCATCAGGTCTATGCCGTTGAGGGCAGTGGCATAACGGGCTGCCACCGCATCAAACCAGCCTACACGGCGCAGGCGGCCCGTCGTGGTACCGACTTCGGCCCACGGTTTGCCCATTTGGCGTAGTGCATCAGCGGCAGCCCCATCAACTTCACTCGGGAAAGGGCCAGCGCCCACGCGTGTGGTGTATGCCTTGAAGATTCCCATCACATGATCAATGGCGTTGGGAGCGATACCCGCACCCTGACAGGCACCAGCAATCCCGGGGAGCGATGAAGTCACATATGGGTAGGTGCCATGATCAATGTCGAGCATGACTCCTTGGGCGCCTTCGAGTAACACGGACTGCGTACTTGCAAGGGCCTGCTGCACGATGGGGTGGATATCACTGATATAGGGCGCAAGGCGTTGCCCATAGGCCACATATTCACGATGCAGGACATCGAGGTCGAATCCTGCGCTGGCGTAGTAGGTCGCAAAGAGGCGATTTTTGCTGGTGAGCACCGTCTGCAACCGCTGATACAGGCGATCGGCGTCCACCAAATCGGCCATACGAATCCCGGTACGCGCCGTTTTATCGGCGTACGCTGGACCAATACCGCGCCCCGTGGTACCGATTTTGGCATCACCACGCAACTGTTCGTCGAGTTTGTCTTGCAGGATATGATAGGGCATGACCACATGTGCACGGTCGCTAATCACCAGATTGCGCACATCAATGCCGCGTTGGATGAGGCCGTCGAGTTCAGCGATGAAATTTTTGGGATCAATCACCGTACCATTCCCAACGATGTTGCGCGTAGTCGGTTCGAAGATTCCCGCCGGCACCAGATGCAATTTGAAGGTGCCATGACGATTAACCACCGTGTGTCCGGCGTTATTGCCACCACCGTAGCGAATCACAGTTGCGGCACGTGCCGCCAAGATATCCACGATGTGGCCTTTGCCTTCGTCGCCCCATTGTGCACCAACTACTGCTACAACCGCCATGCGCGTGTCCTCCTCGTTGGGCATGCATTTCCCAACCGTGTACCACCAGATGTGACTACCACACAGTCACATGTCGTGTAATATTATAAGGGTAAGTTGAAAGGGATAACATGGATATTGCAACCATTAGTGTAATTGTGCAGCTGATTTTTCTGGAAGGCATTTTGTCCATTGACAATGCGGCCGTCCTTGGTGCCATGGTAGCACATCTACCCACCAATCAGCCTATTCCCTGGCCCAAGTCCCTGAGCTTTCTCAATAATTGGGGGCAACGCACCCTAGGCAATCAACGTGAAGCCGCCTTGAAAGTCGGCTTGCTCGGTGCCTACCTCGGACGGGCACTGATGCTCATCATCGCCGGCTGGATTATCCAGGTGCCCTGGTTGCGCTTGGTCGGCGCGTTGTACTTGATGTATTTGGCAATCCGTCATTTTGGTGAACGCTTCGATGCCACCGGTGAAGATGGTCAACACGGTACCAATACGCTCAAGACCAGCGGATTTTGGGCAACCGTGGCGGCCCTCGAGCTCGCCGATTTGGCCTTTAGCATTGACAACGTGATTGCAGCAGTTGCGTTATCCGACCAGCTGTGGGTGGTCATGCTGGGAGTCGCCATCGGCATCGTGGTGATGCGTTTTGCGGCCACAATTTTCAGCAAACTCATTGCCTGGGAACCAGCCTTCGAAACGAGCGCATTCTTGTTGTTGCTCGTCATCGGCACAGAACTCATTTTGCACGAATACGCGCACATCACGTTCAGTGAGCTCCAGCAATTCGCCATCTCAATGAGTGTCTTGATTGGCACCATCCTGATTGCGCGTTCACCGCTACGCAATGCGGTAATCTGGGTGTTGTGGCCAGTGCGCTGGTTGTGCTACACCATCGCCCGCTTCATTGATGGCTTTTTCGGCATCGTGCTCATGCCCTTTCAGAAGAAAACCGATATGTAATTACGAATTATGAATTACGATGAGCGCGGGTTGTGTCGCTACCACACAACAACACGGCGTTGGCAATACTGCCAACGCCGTGTTGCATGCTGTGCTATGCCATTTGTTGGTAGCCAGGCACCGTCAAAAACTCAACAAACTCGGGGTTGAGCACTAATGCGTCGAGCAATTTGACTGCCTGCTCGAGGCGTGGTCCTGCGAGGCGCGCCTGGAGTGCGGCCACTTCTTCGTCGCGGATCTGGGCGTAGAGGGCGGCGGTCACGGGGCGCCCATCGGCGAGGGTGGCATGGTGGTGCAACCACTGCCAGATTTGTGAGCGTGAAATCTCAGCGGTAGCGACGTCTTCCATCAAAAAGTTGATTGCTACGGCACCACGGCCACCAAACCAGGCCTCGATATACTGCACGGCCACGCTGATGTTGTTGCGCAGACCGGCTTCGGTGATATCACCGGTAGGGATGGCGAGCAAATCGGCGGCGGTGATATTGACCTGTGGCACGCGCTCAATCTGATTGTCGCCGCTAAAGGCCGCATTAAAGACCTCTTGCACGGCTGGCACCAGACCGGGGTGCGCCACCCACGCGCCATCGAATCCCTGACTGGCCTCACGCTGTTTGTCGGCGCGCACGTTACTCAGCGCCTTTTCGTTGGCGGCCACATCGTCTTTGCGCGGGATGATGGCCGACATGCCCCCCAGCGCGTGGGCACCACGCTTGTGGCAGGTGGCTGCCACCAACTCGGCCGCTGAGCGCAGGAATTGCACGCCCATGGTGACTTGGGCACGGTCGGGGAGCACGAAGTCGTCGCGGTGATTAAAGGCCTTGATGAAGCTGTAGATGTAGTCCCAGCGCCCATGATTCAGGCCACTGGAGTGGTTGCGCAACTCGTACAAAATCTCGTCCATCTCAAACGCTGCCAAAATGTGCTCGATGAGCACGGTGGCACGAATCGTCCCTTGGGCGATGTTGAGGCGGTCTTGGGCATAGACAAAAATGTCGTTCCACAGGCGCGCTTCACGGTGGTTTTGCAGTTTGGGCAGATAAAAGTAGGGGCCGCTACCGCGGGCAATCAATTCGTGCGCATTATGGAAAAAGTAGAGCCCGAAGTCAAACATGCCACCCGAAATCGGCTTACCGTTGTACAAGACGTGCTTTTCGTCGAGGTGCCAGCCACGTGCACGCACCGCAAGCGTGGCGGTGGTATCGTTGAGGCGATATTCTTTGCCCTCACCGGAGAGCGAGATGGTGCGCCGGATGGCGTCACGCAGGTTGATCTGCCCCTGTACCACGTTGTCCCACAAGGGCGCATTGGCATCTTCGAAGTCCGACATAAAGACTTGTGCGCCCGAATTGAGGGCATTGATGACCATTTTGCGGTCTACGGGCCCGGTAATCTCCGTGCGGCGATTGCGGAAATCAGCGGGTGGTGGAATGACCCGCCAATCGCCGTTGCGAATGTGGGCGGTGGCCGGGTCAAAATCCGGCAAGCGCCCCGCCTTGAGCTCTGCCCAGCGCTGCTGGCGCTGCGCCAACAACTCGTGGCGGCGCGGCTCGAAGCGTTCAATGAGCTCGGCCACAAACGCCAACGCCTGTGGTGTCAAAATTTCGTCGTAGCCGGGGCGCATCGCCCCACTCACCTGTAACGTCGCCGTCATCTGCCCATCCCTTTCATCACGCCATCATCTGTGTCGTATGCCTATTTTCAATCGCCATGGTGAGAATCGCACCCAACGTGCAAAACGCCGTAACCCAGGCCTGGGCTGATGCATCACCATGCGCCGCCGTACGCGCTACTGCGTCGTAATCACGCTGCCATACCACATTATAGGTGTTTTGTGCGTCCCACAACGATACGTCAATGGGGTGCACCACCGCAATGAATGCATGCACATAGCGGATGGTCGCCGTACTGGGTGCGGCCAGTTGCCACGGTGCAACCAGACGTTGCAATGCGTGTGTGGCCCACTGGCCGAGCTGGGGGGTATCCAAGACGACACCTGCATGCTGTGCCCCATTGAGCAACTGCTGAATCGTATCAATGTCTGGTTGCGGAGCTGCAAATGCTGCCTGTAGATCGGCTTGGATGGCCATGGCGGCTGCCACCTGCAATTCGGCAGGGAGCGGCACTGCCATGCGTTGCAAAAATTTCATCAACGACGCATGCTCGGCATACATGGCATGGAACTGACGCACCACCGTCTCAATCACCGCATGGAGCATGCGGTTCATGATGGTACGCTGTTCGTCACGGAAAATCGAACGCAGTGAATAATCAAAACGCCCAAGCTCGGCATGCATCACCGCAACCACCTGGTCGTGCTGACCCGTCTGCACCGCCTTGGCGACTTGCGTGCGCAACCGTTCGTAGCGCGCTATTTCTGGTGACACACCACCCGCCAAGACCTGTTCACCCATCACGACTACACCATACACAAACTGGGCGCGTTCGCCGGTGAGGACGGCCACCACCTCCGATACGCCTACCACCACACGCGTACGCGCAAACGACCAGTTTTGCCGCGCAGTGCGTTGCATGCGATGTAAATAGATTTCATGGGCGGGTGGTGATTCCACAAAGATGCCCGTCAAGGCGTCATGGGCACAAATATCCGCCAGCGTGAGTGTCGCCGGCTTGACCTGCGTCGCATACAGCGTCGCTGCCGTAATTCCCGTGTTACTCACCACCTTTTCGAGTTGCTCGTGGAAGCCCTCTTCGAGGTCGAGCCCGAGGGTCTGATTGGCCAGTTGCAACGTGCGTGCCGCATACCGTAGCACCTGCACCGTTTCGATGCCCGTCACATCGTGGAAAAACCAGGCACAACTGGTGTAACTCTGCATGAGTTGCCGTTGTAATTCAAGCAGGGCCAACGCTGGATAATACGCTCGTGTCCGTGCGTGTGTCGCCATAAAGCGCGCCACCGATGCATCGCTACTGTCATTGATAAGTGCAATGTAGCTATCACGCGCCTGCCACGGATGATGAAAGACGCGAGTCGCCGCACGCTCCCACGCGGTGTCAATCTGATGCGTGACCCAATCGAGGGCCGCACGTAGCGGTGCACGCCAGGCCTGATTCCATCCAGCAGCCCCGCCAGTGTGACAGCCACAGTCACTACGCCAGCGCTCGATACCGTGGGCACAACTCCACGAGCTTTGTTCGACAATCTGCACTTCGTGGGTCGGCGGCGCCAATGCCAAAAACTCGCCGTACACGGTAATCCGTGCGAGTCCACGTTGTGCGATGTGCTGCAAGGCATACGCCAGCGCCATTTCCCCATGCCGATGGTGGTGCCCGTACGTTTCGCCGTCTGTGGCCACATGGGCCAGTTGCGGCCGCGCCCCCTCTGAGGGGACATCTGCGAGCAAGCCGGCTGCCAGCGCTTCGCCACTGTTGAGCAGGCCTTGGAAGGCAATCGCCTGTGACACGCTCCCGTTGTAAAAAAAGAGGGCGATGCGCCGTCCTGACGGTAAATTGACCAGATACGGCATCGTCGTATCGAGTGGGGTAGTTGATGTTGCCACCCAGTCGCCCCCACGCAGGGAACGGACGGCGGCCGCTTGATGCGGGGCCAACACCGTATACCGGATGCCATACTCGGCGAGTGCTTCTAGGGTGTCGGTACACACCGCTGCTTCGGCCAACCACATCCCCTCGGGGTCACGCCCATAATGATGGCGGAAATCGGCAACGCCCCACGCCACCTGTGTACGCCGATCACGTGGCGTTGCAAGCGGCATGATGAGGTGCCCGTAGACCTGTGCCATGGCCGGGCCATGCCCACCAAAGCGGAGCTGTCCGGCTTGGTCGGCGGCCACAATACTCGCATAGGTGGTCGGATCATGCTGCGCCAACCAGCGCATCAATGTGGGCCCCACATTAAAACTCATGTGCGCATAGTTGTTGATAATCTGCTGGATACGCCCTGTTTCATCCAAAATACGGGCTGCTGTGTTGGGTGCATAACATTCCGCCGCCACGCGGGCATTCCAATCGTGGAAGGGTGCCGCACTCGGTTGCGGGTCAATTGCATCCAGCCACGGATTCTCACGTGGCGGCTGGTAAAAATGTCCATGTACACACACAAATCGTGTCACTGGTTGTTCCCGTTCATATCCCTTACCAGCCCACACACCTCCGGCGTGTGGGCTGGTTGCTATGCGTTATTTCGTTGCAGACACGGCCACATACACGACTGCCATCGGCGGCAGGGTAACCACCGCAGAGACGGGCATGCCATGGGCTGGGAGCGCTTCGACGGTCAGTTCTGCGCGCATGCCACTCCCCCCATACTGTGAATCGTCACTGTTGAGTATGACCTGCCATGCACCTGCGTGGGGCAGACCAATACGATAGTGGTAGCGCGGTACTGGCGTGAAATTACAAAAGATGGCCACGTTGCGTGACCCTTCATGCCCACGGCGCAAGATGGCCACCACACTCTGATCGGCATCGTCGCAGGCAATCCAGTGGAAGCCCCACGGATCAAAGTCGAGCTGGTGCAGTGCCGGCTCATCCCTGTGTAGTCGGTTCAAATCGCGCACCAAGTGATGCACGCCGCGATGCATGGGGTCTTCGAGCACAAACCAGTCGAGCTCGCGTTCGTACGACCACTCACGCCACTGACCGATTTCCCCCCCCATGAAGAGCAATTTTTTACCAGACTGCGCATACATGTAGCCGTACAGTGTGCGCAAATTGGCGAACTGTTGCCAGCGATCTCCAGGCATCTTGGCCAAGAGTGAGCCTTTGCCGTGTACCACTTCGTCGTGTGAAAGTGCCAAGGTAAAGGCTTCGCTAAACGAGTAGAGCGACCGGAACGTGAGCATGTTGTGATGGTAGCGCCGGTGAATGGGGTCGTGTTGCATGTACTTGAGGGTATCGTGCATCCACCCCATGTCCCATTTCATGGCAAAGCCCAACCCACCCCAATCAGTGGGGCGCGACACCATCGGCCAAGCGGTGGACTCTTCGGCAATCATGACCACCCCCGGGTGGCGCTGGCGTACTGCATCGTTGAGGCGGCGCAAAAAGACGATGGCATCAATGTTTTCCCGCCCACCATAGGCGTTGGGAATCCATTCACCGTCCTTGCGCGAATAGTCGAGGTAGAGCATGGAAGCCACCGCATCCACGCGAATACCGTCAATGTGGTATTTTTCTAGCCACAACATGGCACTACTCACCAAAAAACTACGCACTTCGTGGCGCCCGTAGTTAAAGATGTAGCTCCCCCAATCGGGGTGGTACCCTTGCCGTGGATCCGCGTGTTCGTAGAGATGCGTCCCGTCAAACTGTGCAAGTCCGTGGGCATCCACGGCAAAATGGGACGGCACCCAGTCCAAAATCACCCCAATCCCCTGCTGGTGCAGGTAATCCACAAACCCCATAAAATCACGCGGGCTGCCGTAACGACTAGTCGGGCAGTAGAGACCGATAGTCTGATACCCCCACGACCCATCAAACGGATACTCCATCACAGGGAGCAATTCGATGTGCGTGTAGTGCATCGCTTTGGCGTAGTCGGCCAATTTACGCGCCGCATCAAAGTAGCCCAACCACGATCCATCCGCATTGCGCATCCACGAGCCGAGATGCACTTCGTAGATGCTCATGGGCTGCTGATTGACATCATATGTGTGGCGCTGATGCATCCACGCCGCGTCTTGCCACTGGTGTGCATCCAAATCGGTCACCACCGACCCCGTGCGTGGGCGCACTTCGCTGCCGTAGCCACACGGATCCGCTTTTTCGAGCCATTGCCCCGATTGCGTTTCGATGGCGTATTTGTAGCAACTCCCGAGGGGAATATCTGCAAAAAAGTTGGCCCAGATGCCCGATGCGCCCTGTGGATAGAGCGTCGTCTGCCCACGATTCCAACCGTTCCAATCACCGATGACATGTACGGCACGTGCACTCGGTGCCCAGACCGCAAAGTGGACGCCATTGACCCCATCTTTGACACACGGAATCGCCCCGAGTCGTTCATGCAAGGCAACGTGTGAACCCTCGTTGAAAAGATAGAGATCATCTTGGCTGAGTAGCGTGTATCCGTGTAACTCAACAGGCATCATAACCCTCCCACATAGCGGTCTCTCCGCACCATACCATCTCCACGTGCCACCGCAGGCAATCGCCACTGGCACACGCATCGGCGCAGTGCTCAATCGTACCACACATTCACACTATACGGTGACACCCTCCATTTAACGGCTTACAATAGCATCACGCACTTGTTTGTAAAACGGGTCAACGGCCACTACAGCTTGTAAATCATTCAACCCAGCCGGATCACGCGGATTTTTGAGGGTACGCGCCCAGCCACGGATAAACTGTACACTCGTGTCGGTGGGGTCTTGGGCGAGGGCAATATCGGCAAAACGCACCATCACGTCTGCGGCCACCATGCGGAACTCCATGGTTGCGTCGGCCGTTTGACCATCGCTAATCGGGCCGGCAAACCAGCTCCCGTCAATGCGTGTGGTTTCATCGGCTCCTACGGCCTTCAAGAGGGCAATGGCCGCATCATAATCCCCGTAGAAAATATGCGCCAACAGCGGAAACGCATCATCTGCCACTGGCCGACGGAGCGTGGCCATGTACCGCATCAATACCACATTCCACTTGTCGGGTACCATGGACGGCGGCATCAGTTGTGCGAGCAGTGTGTCCACCATGCTCCAGCGCTGAGCCTGCGCATAGGCCACAATGGTGTTGGTTGCAGCATCACTCGCCGGTTCAATGACCTGTGCCACAAAGGCCGTCCCATCCCACGCATAAACAGTCGCGTTACGGATGCGGACACCACACGCATAGCAAAAGACGTAGTAATCGGTGGTATCGGTAATAATATCGAGCACACCATCACTATTGATGTCACGCACCGTGACTGCACCGCCTCCTGCATCCGAGCGGCCATCAACGGCTACGGTGAGATTTTTGCCATCAAAGGCGAAGACGGTGCCAAAACTACTATGTGCACCAACCCCACCATGAACTACGAAAAATGTTTTATCGGTGGTGATATCGGGAATAAGCTCGATGCCCCCAATATACTCACCATCAACAAAGTCGTAGCGCGTCACCGGCACAAAGGTCTCACCCTGTTTCTGATAAATGGTGAGTGGGTGAGGCGTATCAATATCATCCATCAGCCCCGTGGTAATCGCCGCAAAATACGGCCCGTCGGCATCTTGCCAGATGGCCACTACCGCCGTTTCACCGACTGCTGAGGCCGTAAGCCCAGCAGCATCCGGGGTGGGTGTGGCAGGCATGGCCGCTTGCACGGTGGCCACAATCGCCGTTGCATCAGGTGCATTCGCATTACTCGGCGTAGACGATGGCACGACAAATGCAGTGGCACTGGCCGTGGCCTCTGCGACCACCGTCGGCTGGGCTGGCTCCCCCGGTAGCTGGGTGGCCACCACCCCCGTATCGGGTACAACCGTGGACGTTTCTGTGGACACCGGTGTGGATGTACCACAGCCAACAAGCATGCTAAAGACCACCACCCATATGCCACGTCGTTGCCACATGATTGCCTCTTCGTCCACAAACCATCTTTTCAATGTCATTTTACTACATGATGTCGCACAAATAACACTGTGGGCACCGGGTACGCGGTGGTCACACCCACAGGGCGACGACCCAGCCCAGCACATACAACAGACCGAAGCGCATATGGAGCACGGCACTCTGGCGCAACACGGGGTGCAATGCTGCTGGGTCGGTTTCGCGCCCGGCGATCTGCATCAAACGCCATGCCAACGGGAGCATCAACGCCGTAATCAGTGTGGGCCACGGTACGAGACCCACGGCAATCAGCACCCACTGACTCACAAATGTGCCCCCCACAAGGATGTAGTATTCGATGCGCGCTCCATCCCGCCCAAAGACGGTGGCCAAGGTACGTTTATGATTCACGCGGTCAGTATCAATATCACGCAGATTATTGGCATGCAAAATCGCAGCCACCACGAAGGCCACCGGCAATGACACCCAGACAGCGGGCCATGCGATAACCGGTTGCTGCAAGTAGTACGAGCCGAGCACCATCACCGGCCCCATGAACACGAAGACGGCGATTTCGCCAAGCCCCACATAGGCCAACGCAAAGGGTCCCGCCGTATAAAAATAGCCGACTGCCACACTACACAGCCCCAGCCAAAAGATGAATGCGCCTCGTTCGGACACAAAATAGAGCCCGATGGTAGCACCAATCGCAAACGCAATAATCCCTGCCCAAAAAATCTGGGCAGGAGTGAGATCACCACGCAACAGGGCACCACCCGTCCCTTTGACTGCGGGGGTGTCGGTGCCCTTGCGATAGTCGTAGTAGTCGTTCATCAGATTGGTACCACCCTGTATGGCGATGGAACCAATTAGTGCGAGGAGCAAATACCACCACTGTAGCGGGCCTTCGTGGGCAGCAACTGCGGCACCCAACAAGACGGGAACAATGGCCGCCGTATAACTCCACGGTCGTATTGCACCCCACCATGTACGAATCGCTCCCATTCGTCGCTCCTTTGCTGCATAGCGCCACGGCACCACGAGCCGCTCAACTTCGTCGAGTGCAATAGTCACAATCCACCCCAGCAACGCAATCACACACACTGCCGCCATCATATCAGCGATAGCGTAGAGCTCATACGATTGCCAGATGCGATAGCCGATGCCATCACTCGCCCCTACAAATTCCACACCGACAATCAGTGTCAGTGCAAAGCCCATGGCCAGCTTCCACCCCTCGACAATTGCTGGTAAACTGGCGGGCAATGCCACCGTGATAAAGACGGTACGCTGATTTGCGCCAAAGACTTTGGCGGCTTCAAAGTAGCGTTGATCGATCTGCAACACGCCACCAATGGTGTGAATCACGACCATCAAAAAGACGCTGACGGCCACCGTTGCCACTTTGCTGACTTCACCGATGCCCAATACCACGATAACTAGCGGCAACAAGGCAATTTTGGGGATGGGGTAGAGCATGATGGCGAGTGGGCGAACCAGCGCCAATACGGTGCGATTAAGGCCACTCCAGACACCGAGCACCGTGGCAGGAATAGCCCCCACCAAGAATCCGAGTGCGATACGCCGACTACTCACAATCACATCGCGTTGTATGCTGCCATCACCGATAGATTGCGCCAAGGCCACCACCACTTCACTCGGTGGTGGCACAAAAATACGGTTCAGTACTCCCAGCTGTACGGCACCTTCCCAGATGATGACCAGCATGATGGGGGAAAGCCACGACAACCAGCGACTCTGTGGTGCCATCACGACACCCCCTCGTGCAACTGTGCGACCACTTCGGTGCGAATGAGTTGCCAAATCTCTTGCACCGTCTGCGCAAATGCGGGATGCGTACGTATCGCATCTAGCGCCACCTGACGATCGAATTGGGGGGTCAAATCAGCCACAATCCGCCCTGGGCGTGCCGACAACACCACCACGCGGTCCCCGACCAGCAACGCTTCATCGATGGCGTGTGTCACAAACAACAGGCTACGGCACATCCCTTGCCGCCGCAGGTCGCACAGGAGCTCT
The DNA here is from genome assembly GCA_041165505.1 of Chloroflexota bacterium. Classification (GTDB taxonomy): domain Bacteria; phylum Chloroflexota; class Chloroflexia; order Chloroflexales; family Roseiflexaceae; genus UBA965. Next base: position 40,502 of record JBEANH010000012.1, read on the forward strand.
TGCATCAGCAGTCGGGTTTGTGCGTCGAGCGCCGCAAAGGGCTCATCGAGCAACAGCAAGTCGGGATTCACGGCGAGTGCACGGGCCAAGCCCACACGCTGTTGCATGCCACCCGAGAGTTGGTGTGGATAGGCATCAATGAAGCGTTGCAACCCCATGCGCTCACACCATTCACGGGCCACACTGCGGCATTGACTGGGGGGAGCCCCCTGAGTCATCAATCCATAACTGATGTTGTCGGCCACACTCAACCAAGGAAAGAGCAACCCCTGCTGAAAGACCATTGCCATGCGCAACGGCGTGGCCATCGTCACCTGACCACGACTCGGCTGTTCGAGCCCCGCCAGTAGCCGCAACAGGGTCGTTTTGCCACACCCACTCGGCCCCACCACACAGACCGCTTGGTCGGGGGCAATTGTCAATGAAAGGCCAGCGAGGGCCACCACGCCATTGGCGTAGGTGACCCCCACATCGGTAAATTCGACTGATACACGCGGGGGCATCATCCAGCGCTACTTTCCGGCGACACTCGCCACCAACTCCGTGTTGATTATGGTCGCAATATCGAGGTCACTGTCGTATTCGAGCAAGCCACGGGTACGGAAGTATGCTTGGAGCGTGGCCAGATCATCCACGGGAATGGTGCCCGTGGCATCATACTGTGGCAACGCGGCTTTTTCGACCACCGCAGCCGGCACCTTGGTGTACTTTTCAACGATGGCGGCGATTTCGGGTGTCATGTAGTCACCCTGCATATCGGCACACGCCTTGAGATAGGCACGCATGAAGCCCTGGGCAGTCGCCTGGTCGGCCAGCATCGGCTTGCCCATGTAGAGATAGGTCGCATCAAATCCATCAATGAAGTCGTTGGAGAGGATGCTCACCAACCCGTTATCAATGTTGATGGTCGCCAATGGCTCACCAAGAATGGCAGCATCAATCGCATTGCTGTCGAGTGAGGCAGGCACATCCTTGAAGGGTACCGTCACGACTTCCACATCGTCAATGGTCAGACCATCCTTTTTGAGTGCCTCACTCAACCAATACTCGGTGGCAGCACCGGTGGCATTGATGGCCACTTTTTTGCCCTTCAAATCGGCGGCCGACGTGAACTCGCTGGTGCGCTTGGCGCTAATCACCAGCGGGCTACTGACTGGCGGTTTTTCGCTATGCATGGGTGCCACAATCGAGAACTCGACGCCGCGGGCAGCCGCGTTAAACAGCCCAGCACCAGCACCACCCAAGGCAGCATCAAAATTACCGGCGGCCAACTGCACGACAGCGTCACTACCACCCTGAATAGGTGTGGACTCAATGGTGATTCCCTCTGCAGCAAAATACCCACGTTCGATGGCCACATACAACGGTGCGTAGATCAACACCGGTACATAGCCTACCCGTACCGTCTTGCTACTCGGGGTCGTAGCATCTTGTGCGGGCGCAGCAGGTGCTGTCGCACCACATGCGGCAAGCACTAGCATCAACACTACGATTAGGACGCGCTTTGCCATGGTATTCTCCCCTCGATTCACACACAATCTATCCCTAATTTGAACCATTGTAACAGATTTCACGAATTTTGTGGGACACTTTTATGAATATGACAATTTTCCAATACCCATGCATACCATGCGTGGGGCACGTGCCGTCAATGCACATCACACAACACGACGTATCATCGTAGATAACACCAATTCGCCACCGCATGTCGTTGACAATCACAGACTCCGACCTCTACAATAGAAAAAGAGAAGTTTTCACTGTGCGTTAGCATGATTGAGTATTGACATGTCGACGATTCCGCTTACGCCCCCCCACCTCAATATCATTTCGGCATGTGCCAAAGCACTTGCAACGACACAGCCATTTGCCACACGCGCCGAACAGGTGCTCGGCATCCTGCGTGCCGTGGTCAGCTACCACGATGCGCGGCTGACCTACTGGCGCCCCGCAAATGACGACGAAGAAACCGCGGTCACGGTGCTGACCAATGCGTCGTGGAGTGCCCCCTGGGATGATGACGAACTGGCCAAGACGCGGCAGCACAACGACATGACCAGCTATACGACGACCATCAGCGTGGCACACCCAGCGGGTGAGGTCGTCGCCGAAACCATGACCGTCACAGGTATCCCCATCCGCTGGCAAGAGAGCGTCCTCGGTGTCCTCGAGTTTCGTGGCGATGCCGACAACGCCTTGTTGGCAGGGGACATTGCGACCATCCAGGCCATTTTGCCCCTCCTCGCCGCCGAAATTGATCACACCCTGAGTACGCTGTCTTCGGAAACCACTCCAGCCGACGAACAGGCACTTGTCACCTTTAGCAAACACCTCGACTTGGCGCAACTCCTGTCACGCTTGCGGCAAGATTTCGACCCACCGCTACCGTTGCACAGCCTGCTCCCGCTGATTCTGGCGCGTGGCATCGAGTACACGGGTGCCGAAGCAGGGAGCATCGTCTACGTGGACCACGACCGCCAAGAGCTAGAGCTGGTAGACACCCACGGCTACACGGTCACCCTGCTCCCCGACATCAGCGGCGAACACAAGCGGCATCGCTGGAGCTGGGAAAGTGGCATCGCTGGCAAAGTGGCTCGTAGTGCGCGTTCGATTTTGATGCGTGAAGTCACCCAAGACGTTGACTACTTTTACGAAACAAAGCCGGAAATTCGTGCCAAACTGGCCATCCCCATCACAGTGGATGGGCGAGCCGAAGCGGTACTCATCCTCGACAGCACGCGCTCCAACGCATTTGGCGACAACGAATCCGCGCTGGCACTCGGGGTGGCCGAAGCGGCCGTACAACCGTTGCGCCGTGCCCTGCGCTACCAAGAGATGCTCGAGCGGAGTACGCAACTGAGCCAAGTCTTCCACAGCATCCCATCCGGACTCGTGTTGATTGACCGCCACGGTCAAGTGTTGCGCCACAACCCGTCATTTCTCCAGATGTGGGGGCTACAACAGGCACAGGTCGGTGCCAACTTTCGCCTCCCCTTCGACATCCTCAGCCTCATCCTGCCGCGCTTCCACGATTCGGCGGCGTTTAGTGATTTTTGTACCAAGGGGCAAGCCACCCCCGACCAAGAGTTTGCCATTCACCTCAAATTGCGCAACCCGCACCAAGAGCTGAGCATCATGTCGGTGCCCACCCGCGACAGTAGCGAGCAGATTACGGGGCGCTTATGGGTCATCCACGACCTGACGCGTGAGAAAGAAGCCGACCGCCTCAAAACGGAATTCACGTCCATGGTCTCGCACGAGTTGCGCACGCCACTCACCTCAATCATGGGGTATTCGGATATTTTGCTCACCCGCGAGTTTTCTGCGGATGATCAACGCCGATTTCTCAAAATATTGCGCCAAGAAGCCGAAAATCTCGACAATCTGGTCAACGATATCCTCGATTTTGCGCGCATCGAAGCCAACACGGTGCGCATCAACCGCTGGACGGTGCCCCTGCAAGAACTCAGTGGCGACTTGTCGCGTCAACTGCAACGACAACACGTCTTTGACAAGCACACCATCACTGTGGACATCGCCAGTGATACCCCACCTGTCCACGCCGACAAGGATCGGGTCCGCCAAATCATCACCAACCTGCTCACCAATGCGGCGAAGTATTCACCCGAGGGTGGTGAAATCGTCATGCGCATACGCGAGCTGACTGATTTGCCCGACCAACACCCAACTGGGCGCTTTGTATGCATCAGTGTGACCGATACGGGGATTGGGATTGCACCTGACCACTTGCAACGCATCTGGGATCGCTTTATGCGTGTGGACAACTCCAACACCAAAAGCATCGGTGGTACGGGACTCGGCTTGTCAATTGTCAAAGGGCTGGTGGAGCTCCAAGGTGGCCGTGTCTGGGCGACGAGTGTGCTCAACAAAGGGAGCACCTTTAGTTTTACGTTGCCGGTAGCGGGCGAAATCATCCGCAGGCAGTAATATCATGGCCAACTTCATCCCCGCACTCGCCGTGCGCGAAGAAATCCGTGCCAGTAATTCGCGCTTCATTGCCCACCTCGCTCCTGCGGCAAGTGTGATCGAGGCGCGTGCATACATTGCATCCATTCGGGCCCAAATGCCCGATGCCACCCACCACGTCTACGCCTACGTCATCGGCCATGGTGCTACCACCACCCTCGGCATGAGTGACGACGGCGAGCCGTCGGGTACTGCAGGGCGCCCCGCACTCGCCGTGCTCCACGGTAGCGGGTTGGGGGATGTGGTGGTGGTGGTAACTCGCTACTTTGGGGGGACATTGCTGGGGACTGGTGGCCTCGTACATGCCTATGGGGATGCGGTACGGGCTGTAGTAGCCAGTGTGCCACGATGCGAAAAGATTGCCCGCCAGCAGTGCGTCCTCGCCATGAGCTATGCACACTACGAGGGTGTCAAACGCACGCTGGCGCTCTACGATCATCATATTGACGACGAACAATTCGCAGGGGACGTGACCGTCACGGTCACGCTACGCGTGGCCGATGTCGCCACGATTCGTGCCACCCTCGTCGAACAGACTGCTGGACAGATAGAAATGGTGTGACGGGCAGGCGTGTGGCCTGCCCGTCACCTGCACGGTTGAATCGGTTGGTGCACTTACGCGATGGCGGTTTCGATGTCACGCTGGAACTGCAATTTGGTCTTGACCCCACTGCTCCGCGACACTTCCTCACCATCTTTGAAAAAGACAATCGTCGGGATGGACTGCACGTCGTAGGTATCCGACAGGGCGGCGTCTTCGTCTATGTTGACTTTCACGACGTTGATTTTCCCCGCATATTCCTGGGCGAGCTCATCAATCACCGGCGATACTGCACGGCATGGACCACACCACGGCGCCCAGAAATCAACCAACACGGGGAGTTTTGACTGCAACACCTGCTGTTCGAACGCCGCATCGCCCATGCCAGCACCCGACGCCGTCGCTGTACTGCTACTGCGCTGTGACGTCTCACCGAGCATTTCATCAATCTGTTTCACCGCAGGGATAGCAGCCTCGAGCCGATCAACGGCGGAATCGGCAACCTGGTCAATTTTGTCACTGACTGCAGGAATGTAGCCGAGTGCACCCAAAAAACGCCGCAAGACCATCGCCAAAATACTACGCATGAACTGCTCCTTCTGCTTCTGTGTTCCTTTGGTGGGCAACATCATCTTACACGATATTCACCGCCACGCTGGCATCCTAGGCCTGGCGTAACAGGTGCACCACATCGGCGACCTGTGTGGCAACCCAGGCCACATCATCGGGCTGTGTGCTACGCCCCAACGTCAAGCGCAAGGCGGCCTGCACGTCGGTGCCGATGGCACCGATAGCCGTCAGCACATGCGACGGCTCCAGCGAACCGCTGGTGCAGGCCGAACCACTCGAGGCGCATATCCCACGCTGATCGAGCAAAATCAACAGACTATCGCCATCGACACCATCGATGACGAAACTGGCATTATTGGCCAGCCGCTGGCTGCTATGCCCCGTCACACGCACACCGGGCAACGCACCAATCTGGGCAATGAGCTGGTCGCGCAGGGGGGTCAGCCGGGCGACTTCGGCATCTCGTTTGGTAGCGGCCAGCGTGAGTGCCGTGGCCAATCCCACGATACCCGCCACATTTTCGGTGCCGGCCCGGCGCTGGCGTTCGTGGGCGCCCCCATGAATCTGTGGCC